>NZ_JAKMSC010000001.1:0-255164 GCF_025772425.1 Campylobacter sp. FU_497
TAACATAAGGAGGTATTAAAAAATAAAAATCAACATAAAAATTTAAAATAACAAATCAAAAACAAAGGAATAAAATGAAAAAACTATTTTTAATTTTAAGCATGTTAATGTGTATATGCTTTACTTTTGCTAATGCTGAAGTAAATTATACAACAGCACAACAAGATATAACAATAGAAAAAACTATAGATAACAATACAAGCACAAAAATAGCTCAAGAAGATTATACCAATACAATAATCATCACCATAGCTATCTTAATATATATCATCATAGCCGCAGTGCTTGTGTATTATGGATTAAAAGGCAAGGTAGTCATATATAGAAATACAATAGATCTTAGCTTGTGCGTTGGATTATTTGCTGTATTGCCTTTAGCCTTTATAATCTTTATGACATTATTTCTAATGCGAATAGAAAGAGATACTGCGCTAATGATTATGGGTGTCATTGCTTTTATATGGGCATGCGTTGTATTATATATAGCATACACAACACTAAGAGACAATCGTAACAATCCATTACTAATGATTTTAATACTACCTTTAAAAATAACATTAGGATTATGGTATGGACTTAGTATTTTTGCAGTTTTGAGAAAAAGCAATCTTAAAACCGTAGCAGAAAGAAGAGAAGAAAAACAAAATGCGTTAGCACGTTTTACTTTTTCAAGCGGACTAATTTATGCTCTAATGCGAGATAAACCTTTGAAAAAATAATACTCTAGCCTATTTTAATAAAATAGGCTAAAATTCAAACAAAACAACAAAGAAAGGTAAATAATGTTTTTTTCAAAATCAAGATACACAAGAGGCGCACAATGCGTTAAATCTCTTTGGTTAAATACTTACAACAAAGATGTTTTAAATTCATCTAACAAATCAACAAAAACTGACATAGGTAATAAAGTAGGCGAGCTAGCCTGTAATCTTTTTCCAAATGGAGTAAAGATAGAGTTTGAAGGTAGTTCTTTTGATGAAAAATGCGAACAAACTAGAAAACTATTAGAAAATAACCAAGAAGTGATTTACGAAGCTACTTTTTGCTACGATGGTATTTTGATCATGATAGATATTTTACAAAATACCAAAGACGGTTTGATCATAAATGAAGTAAAAAGCTCTACATCTTTAAAAGATGTTTATATAGATGATTGTGCTTTGCAGTATTATGTTTTATCAAATTTAAATTATAAAATCAAACAAGTTAACCTGATACATTTAAACAATGAATACTATAGAGGTGATTTTCTTGATATAAATCAACTTTTTAAGATCAATGATATCACAAAAGAAGTTTTATTAAATCAAAACCAAGTTAAAGAAAATTTAAAATACTTTGAAGAAATTTTAAGCAAAAAAGAAGAGCCAGATATAGACATAGGAACACATTGCTTTGATCCTTATGAGTGCGATGGATATGAGTATTGCTGGATTAAACAAAGAAATTTATGTGAAAAAGAAAATGTTTTTAATATACCAAAATTTAAAAAAAGTTTTGAATTTTATTATCAAAATACTTATAATTTTGAAGATTTAGATGATCTATCTATCTTTACCAAAAACCAACAAATTCAAATCAAAGCTTCACTTAATAAAGAAATCTATATAAACAAAGAAAACATCAAAAAATTTTTAGATACTCTAACCTATCCTATATATCATCTAGATTTTGAAACATTTATGCAAGCTATACCTGAATATAAAGGTATAAGACCTTATATGCAAATTCCTTTTCAATACTCTTTACATATAGACTATAAAGACAAGTTAGAACATAAAGAATTTTTAAGCGAATGCGGGATCGATCCAAGATATGAGTTTGCAAAAAATTTAATCAACGATATACCAAAAGATGTTTATGTGCTTTCTTATAATGCAAGTTTTGAAAAAGGTGTAATAAGGAATTTAGCACTTGCTTTTCCTGAATTTAGCGAACATTTGTTAAATATAGAAAAAAACATCAAAGATCTTATGATACCTTTTCAAAATAAAGATTTTTATCATTATAAAATGCAAGGGAGTTATTCTATAAAAAAAGTCTTACCAGCTCTAATTCCTGATATGGAACAAGCTTATAAAAATTTAAATTTAATCCATAATGGAAGCGAAGCTATGCAAAGTTTTGAAGCTATGCAAAATATGAGCGAAAACGAAAGAAAAGCTTACCGCCAAGCCTTACTAGAATACTGCAAACTTGATACTTTAGCCATGGTGAAAATTTTAAAACATTTAGAAGAGCTTGTAAAATAATAACTATATTAAAAGTTACTGCTTAGAGTTTTTATATCAATCTCTAAGCAAAACTTATCAAACTAGACAGCAGTAGTCTATAAAAATATATTATAATAAAACCATTATATCAATTAAAAAGGAAAATACTTGAAAACAACACTTTTAAAACTAGATAAGAATTTTACTGGTAAAAAAATAGCAGATTGTGGTGTTATAAAAAAGATAAAATGTATTATGTAAGTTTTTTAGAAGATTCAATTTTATTTAATATCGATGGAAATATACTAAAAAAAATCGCTGGCAAGATTTATCACTTAAATGATGATTTATATGGATTTTGTAACACAAAAACAAAATATGGCTTTATAGATAAACAAGGAAATTTAGTTATAGAAGCAAAGTATGATGTTATTAATGATTTTAACGAAGGTTTAGCTAGAGTTGAGCTTAATGAAGAATATGGCTTTATAGATAAACAAGGAAATTTGGTTATAGAAACAGAGTATGATGTTGTCTTGGATCTTATTAAGGGTGTTGGATATGATTACATAGGTTTTGAAGATGTAGATGAAAATTGTTGTTATAGTGAGATATTAAAATTTGATACGAATTTATTTTTACTTAAAAAAGGCGAAGAATTAAAACTAAAAAACCTAAATTAATTTAAAATGTTTGCGTGCTTGCTTATAATGCAAGCTTTGAAAAAAGGTGTTATAAGAAATTTAGCACTTGCTTTTCCTAAATTTTGCGAGCATTTGTTAAATATAGAAAAAACATCAAAGATCTTATGATACCTTTTTTAATAAAAATCATTATAAAATGCAAGGAAGTTTTATAAAAAAGTTTTACTAGCTTTAATCCCTGATATAAAGCAAGCTTATAAAAATTTAAATTTAATCCATAACAAAAGCGAAGCTATGCAAAATATAAGTGAAAATGAAAAAAGCTCTCCGTCAAGCCTTACTAGAATGCTGTAAATTTAACCATGATAAAAATTTTAAAAGCTTAATCCATAGCTTAAAGCTATGGATTAAAATTCGATTTTTAAAACCTCATACACATTTGCCTCATTTATATAAAAGACATCATAATAACATCCTGTGTATTTATTGTTTTTTAAAAACTGATTGATTATTTTTAGTTTTCTATCATCACTGAGCTTAAAACTTAAAATATGAATTTTAGCTTGTGGATTTAGCACTATCTCTTCATCTATGGTTTTTACTTCACAATGATAATTTTCACTTTCTTTTAAAGCTTCTATTATATTGTGATTATTAAAAACTTCATGATGGATAAATTCTCTACATAAGTTTTTATGAAAATCATTCCATTTTTCTAGTAAAATATCACGTATTTTCATTGTTTTTTACTCCGTTTAATTTTTCATTTAATTCTTTGATTTTTTCTTTATTTTTTTTAATAAAATCTCGTATTGTTTCTGCTGTAGATTTTTCATCAAAAACTATATAATCAGATAAAGTGTATCCATTAAATTTATCATCTTTCTTCTTTGCTTCTTCTTGAATTTTTTCTCTATCTTCTTTTGATATATCACCTATAAGTCTGATTCCAAAATTTTTCCAATTTTTAGAATTTGTGGTATCAAACCAAGCAAAAGCAAAATACACATCATTATTACTTACACTCTTTGGTTTGAGTATAAATTGAATATAGCTTGAGCCATTATCAATGCTAAAATCATTAAAATCTTTGCAAGTTTCTTCTAAAAACTTATTGATAATATAATCTCTTTCATACATTGATATTTTTGGCAATAATTTTGATTCTTTACTAATTAAATCTTGAAATAATAATTCAAATAATTCAAGTAATTTAGAGTCAAAATTTTTACTTTTTTCTTTTAAAAAGCTTATTATATCACTACCATTACCTATGACATTATTTATAGCATCTTTGTAAAATTCTATAGCTTGACTTAAACTGCATAAATTTTTAACCTTTTCTTGGGAACTTTCTAGCCAAGGTAAAATTTCATTCTTATAGGAAATTTGTCTATATAGCACTTTATCGTCGCCATCGTCGCCTTTTTTTAAGAATAATTCATTTTCAGTATTTTCTATCTTCCATTTACCTAAACTCTCATTGCTAGGTTGTCTATCCTTACTAAGAGTAAGATAAATCACAGCGATATTTTCGATATTTTCGATATCTTTATAAGAAACATTTTCTTCTTTATTTAATATCTCTATATACCTAGCAATTTGTTGATGTTGATCTTTCGCCCAAATTTTATTTTCTAGTATAATGTGTTTGGTGCCATTATGTATATAAATATCTATATTTTTATATTCTTTTAAGACTTTTACATCATCACTTTTTTCAAACCATTCTTTTAATCCTATCTTTTCTAAAAATAAATCTAAAAATAACCTTCCTTGTTCATGATTTTCACTAGGATCAAGTAAAGATTTTAAAATTCCACTATGCAAATTCACCTCATCATGAGCAGGCAAAACCTTTAATAAAGGATTGTAGTTTGATTTGTTTTTTTCCTTAAATTCCTTAAATTGTTCTAAAAAATTTTCCATATTTATTTCCTTTCCATATATAAACTAATAATTTTTATTTTAGCGTAATTTTCATCATCACAAAGCCAAAATTTCATGTGTTCTCCAACTCTATTTTTCTCTAAAGTTTTTAAAATTTTAATAGCGTGTTTTGCTAGATCATTTTTATGTAAAAATATCACAGCAAAATAACACATCAAATCATACTCTCTATCAACTATTTTCTCATCATAGCAAAAAAATCCTCCTTTATTTAAAATTTCACTTGCATACAATAAATCATCATCATCTAGTCTAAACACACCACTATCTCCATAAATAGACATGTATTTATCATAAATTCTTATCATTTCATTGAGATTATTTCCTCGCATATTTTTCCTTTACACTTTCAACTCTAGCAACCTTAAAATTTTCCAGCCTATATCCTTACTTATACATGCAATTTGTCTTTGAAAGAAAGGATTAAGGGTTATTTTTCCGTTGTATTCTAAGTAAAATTTATGTCCATTTTTACTAAGCTCATAAATTCCATTACCCAAATCATTTACATTTTCAAACTGCAAATCAAGCACAAATTCTCCATTTGTATCAATAAAACCCCATTGATTATCTATGCAAACTTGTGCTAAACCTTCTTTAAAATCAAACGCCTCATCAAAATGCTCTTTTATAACAATATTTGCATTTTTATCCACATAAATAAAACCATCACTTGTTAAAACTAATGCCAAACCACAGCTAAAACAAGACATATACTCATACTCATGCTCACAAAGTATCTCATCATTTTGATTGATCAAAAAATATCTATTGTCTTTTTTTACACTTGCTATGCCTTCGCTAAAGCTATTTGCCTCATCGTATTTTGCTTCTATGATGGTTTTTCCTTTTTTATTAATATATCCGTATTTACCATCTTTTTTTACTACAGCCAAACCTTCGCTAAAATTACTTACATCATCGTATTTTGCTTCTATGATGGTTTTTCCTTTTGTATTGATAAAACCCCATTTTCCTGCTACACAAAAGGCTGCTAAATTCTCACTAAAAAACCTAAGCTCATCATACATCACATCGATGATGATTTTGGCATTTTTATCTATAAAGCCATATTTGTTAGCTATTTTTACGCAAGCTAATCCACCAACAAATTCTCCAACTTCATCAAATTTAGCTTCACAAATTAACATCCCATTTTGATCCATGAAACCAAATTTAGAATTTTCTAAAAACAAAACAAGCTCATCATCAATAATCTTCATAAAATTAAAACTATTCTTACTAAGCTCATTTTTGTTTTTATCTACCAAAGTATATTTAGTCCCTACCCTGACTTTGATCATATCTTTGGCTATAAATTTCACATCCTTATACATAGGATCAAAAATGCAATTTAAATTTACATCAAACAAACCATACAAAAACCCATCAAACACTAGCAAATACTCATCATTTATCAAGCTAATATCATCAAATTTAGCCTCTAAAACAAGCTTTGCAAATTCATTTAAAACTCCGCATTTAACCTTGCCATTGATCTTTTGCTTGCATAAAAATAATTTTTCATTTAGTCTTTTTATACTTAAAAACTCAAAATCACTTAAAAAATTTCCATTCTGATCGATCAATGCAAACACATCGCCTTTTTTGATCTTAAAAAGCTTATCACTAAGTCTTATAATGCCATCATATTCAGTCTTTAAAATGATATTTGCTTGAGTATCTATGATGATATTTTCATTTCCTTGTCGCAAAAGTGCATAATCATTTACAAAACTACAAACATCATCATATATAAGATCCACCACCACTTTAGCCTTAGTATCTATAAAACCCCATTTGTCATTTATCATAACACCTGCTAAATTTTGACTAAAATTTAAAACCTCATCATATAAAAAATCACAAATTAATTCTCCACTGCTATTTATAAAGCTATACTTACCAGCTTTTTTTACTGCTGCAAAGCCATTTTGAAAATCTCTTACATGATCAAATTCATCATCAATAACAATCCTAACTTCTTTCATCACTTTCCTTTGTAAAATGAAATTATATTAGAATTTTATAGACTAAGATTGTCTATAATTTATGCTAGAATATCATTTTAAAAATATGGAGGAAAAAATGAAAAAGAAAAAAATACCAAGTCAGGTTCCGTTTAGTTTTGAAGATTCTCCCTTTGAAAGTAAAGAAGAGTATCTAGAATTTATCAAAAACATGCCTAAGATAGCTACTTTAGATAAGGCTTTGATAAAAAAATCAAGAGAGAAAAATTTAGCAAATAAAGCCATTTCTTACATACAAAGAAAAACTAATCTAAGCTACAACAATGCTAAAATTTTAAAAGATATCTTATCAAAAGAGTATTTTTGTAAGATAAGAAGCAAAAACAAAGTCCTTGCTAAATTTATAAAAAGATAAAGCCTTAGACTTTATCTTAACTGCTTTCAAACGATTTTGTTAATACTTCTAGCATTTGTTTTTTATGCTCTTTTGCTTTCTCAAAAGTCCAATTTAGCTGATTTTCTTCGATTAAAGCATAAATTAACCAAAGTTTTAAAGATATAACTGCTTTTTTATTATCCACATATCTTTTTTGGAAATCTCTATACTTACTTGGCACATCTTGGTTATTCAAAGATGAGTTGAAACTAGAGCTAATAAGAGCTAAATTTCCAAAATTATCTACTTCTCCCCATCCTTGTGCTTTACTCTGTGCTTGCACATGCTCTATGGAATTTAAGCTTCTAAAATAGAAATTGCTAGCAATTTTGCTAAAATTTTCCCAATCTATTTCTTTTAATTTTTCATTATCTTTTAATTTTTCATTATATTCTGTTTTTGAATACTTCCACAAATAATACTCCAAACGATAAAACCAATAATGTAAAGTTGCTGTTCCTTGATCTAATATGGATTTTTGTGTTTCTTGCTCTTTTATAAATTCATTTGAGCCAAAATCATCAGTTGTTTCCAAATTCTCTTCTGAATTTAGAATTTTATTAAAATCATTATTTTGCAGTTGCTCTTTAGCTAAAGCTGTATCTAAATTTTCAAGGAAAAGTATTAATTTCGAAATATCATCTCTACTATTTGTGGCAAACTTATCAAATTTGTCTATTCGATCTATCATATTATCATTACCTACTTCATATGAAATTTTCAATTCAATTTCATCATCCAAAAATTTCAAAAACGGAGTAAGCCAGTGATGATGATTATTAGACATACCACTTCTTGCTACGCGTAGATAGTTTTGCACCATAGCAAGTTCAGGCATGGCATTAGAATCTTCGCTGATTGAATATGTGTTGTTTTTATCTCTAGTTAATCTTCTAATCTTATAAGAATTTTCCATATCATCTTGACTTTTAATAACAAAATAATCAAATAAAATTCTATATTTTAAAAGATTTTCTATGAATTTTTTAGCTTTTTCTCTACTTTCTTTTTCTTCTATTTTTATAATTTCTAAAAGCTTATTTTTGTCTATGGTAAAATTTTTATCATTATTTTTATTTTGCTTTTCTTCTAAAAAAGTAAGCTTATAAACATGCAATAAAAAAGTAGGAAAATCTACTATGGATTTAAATTTACCTTGGTTTGCCTTGTCTTGATTTGGTTTGTCAAATGAATTTTCAGGTTCTATGATATTATTTATAGAACCTCCACTACTTTCATTTGACTTAGAAATCACTCTATCACTAGCTTTTTGAAAGATATAATTATCCATTTGAGAGCAAATATCCCATATATGAGCATAAAGAGTTCTTTTGCTTTCATCTTCATCATTAAATTTAGAAAGCAATCTTGCTTTTAAAATTTCATGTTTTTCTAGTTGTTTGCCGCGGTTATTCATACGGATAAAAAAGCGGTTCAAGTCAGTATTTTCGGCTAATTCTACAAAAACAAATTTTGCATTGCTATAAATAAAATTAGAAAACCCTTCAATATCATTATTTTTAATATTTTCTTCAAACCAATTTACTATAATTTCTAAAGCTTGTGGTATGTTTTGGCATATATCCTGTGGAAATTCTTTTAATTTTTGTAAAAAAATATCATTTTTTCTTCTCTCATTATCTTTATTATCTTTATTGCAAAATTTAGCAAATTCCTTTAAAACTTTTTCTTCTTTTTCTCTTATAGGCATAGAAATTCTAAGTTTATCACTTTGCATTATAAATTCTTTCCAATTTGGCTGATCGCTTGGATTTTTATAAGAAAGAAAAAATCCTATCAAAAACAAAGTTGTTAAGCGTTGTTGGCCATCTATGAGTAGGTATTTATCATCTTTTTTACTTACTACTACATTACCGATAAAGTATTCTTTATTCTTATTTTCATCAAATTTAGTTTTTATATCATTAAGTAAAGTTTGTATTTGCTCTTTATTCCACTCATATAGTCTTTGATAAGGTGGAATTTCAAAAAAGATACTTTGTTCTTTATTATCAATACTCCCAATACTTATAACACTTACTTGATTTTGATTATTTACTAAATTACTTTCCATTTGTATTCTCCTTAAACTATATGCTTTTGTATGTGTTGTTTTTCATAAATTTCTTTGGTTTTTTCTAAATACCATTCTTTCCCACCATTACGCTTCTTTTGCTTTGGATTTTGATTTTCTTCAATTTTTATTTTTCTTTCTTCTTCATTTTTTATAGCTATAAAATCAAGTAAATTTTGCTCTAATTCCTCTTCAAAAGATACAAAATACACTTTTTCTAAAAATTCTAAAGCATAATCTCTTTGAGTAGCCCTATAAATACTTGAGCTATAAACTCTTAAGCTAAAAGCAGCTCTTGCAAGCAAGGCTAAGAAATAATCACTATTACCATTTGGAAATTTAGAAAAATAAATCATCACAGCAATGGCATAAATGTATTTGTTATAAATAAATCCTGTGTAATATATTTCATCTAGCTCTTGGTATAAAGCATTATTTGATAATTTATCAAAAAACTCATTGTATTTAAACAAATACTCAAAAAAATCCACCCCATTAGCAAAACTACTTAAAATTCCTAAATCTTCCTTACTATAAAGGAATTTATCGCTAAAAAATTCTTTACAAAACTCTTCGTATGCTTTAATATCATTAGCATTAATGCTTTTGTGCTTTAACCATGCTCTAGCAGGTGCTAAAAGCTCATCAAATAAAATAGTGATTTTCCTTTCATCTTTTGCAAGATTTTCAAATTTCCTTGCATAATAACCTAGCATACTACCTTGATTTTTCTCTAAAGAATGCAAATGAAAAGCCTTTATAAGATCGTATGATTTTAAGCCTTTTCCTTTTGAATTTGCACTATCAAAAAACAAAAACGCATCATCTACATTTGGAGCTAAAACGCAGATAAATTCTATATTCTCTAAAAGAAAATCTAAAAACTTGCCTTTTTTATCACTATAACTTTCAAAATAAGCTTTTATATACTCGTAATTTTCTTTGATATGGTATTTTGACTCATTATGAGAGTAATTAACTTCGCCTAAAAAATTACCTATTTTATTACATTCTTGTTCATTTGATTTTTTTCGTATAAAACTCTTAAAATCAAAGCCAAGGTGGTAAGGCGTTGTTGGCCATCTACTATATTAAACTTTTTTTCTTTGTTTTCTTTGTTTTCTGTATGTAATATCAAACTTCCTAAAAGATATTTTTGGTTTTTAATATCTTGTTTATTTTGATCTTTATCTATTTGTTCGCTTATATCTTTTAAAAGAATTTTAACTTGCTCTATATCCCAAGCATAAGGGCGTTGATAATCAGGTATGTTTAAATAAAAAGCTTTATCAAAAATACTGCTATCATTAATTTTATTTCCACACACCAACTCATTCAAACTCACAACACAAGATTTTACTTCTGTATTTTTACCACTCATTTATAGCCTTTCTAAATTTTAAGCTTATTATATCACAAACTATCTATCATTTCCAAAGCTTCCAAAGCTTTCATCTTAAGCCCTATGCCATTTCTAAAAAACTTTGGAAAATCACACTCATTTGGATTGATCCTTAAAAGTGTTCTAGCTTTGCTTTTTTTACAAAAATCCTCGCCAAACATACGCATACTAGGCACAGCTTTACCAGCTCCAAGCTCTATAAGCAAGATGTTTTTATCCTCTAAGGGTTTAAGCCAGTTTTTATAACTTTGCTTTTGTAAAAAATAACGACTATCATTAAAACTACCATCATTAAACATCAAGATATTTGGCCTTGCCAAGCCTTGACATCTAGGACATTTTGGCAAAGATAAAGCTTTGAAATTTTCCATATCTATATCTAATTCCTCTTGCATTTGCCAGATCAAATCACCGCATGCATAATTAAAACATTGCAAGTAATTTATATTTCCATGAAATTCATAAATTTTATTCTCATCAAAACCAGCTTTTTTAAAATGCCCATCTACATTAGTCGTAACAACATAATAATCTTGTTTGCTTTTTGCAAGTTTTAAAAGTATTTCATAACCTTTATGTGGCATAGTATCTTTATACAACTTAAATCTATGCCCATAAAATGCCCAAGCAAGCTGTGCGTTTGTATAAAAATTTGTAGGATTAGCCATGCGTTCAAAGTCTATGCCTAGTTTTTGCAAATGCGGATAAGCTCTCCAAAAACCTTCTTTTCCTCTAAAATCAGGCAAACCACTATCTACTCCCATGCCAGCTCCAGCTGTGATGATGATTACCTCTGCTTTGTCTAAAGCTTCTTTTATATAAGTTTGTATTTGCATTTTTTACCTTTAAAAATTTTCATAATCAAATTTCCTAGCCTCATGTAGTTCTTTAGCTACTTCAAGGCTCATTTCCCAAAAAACTGCATTCATAGATTTTGGCATGCAATTTTCATCTTCGTATTTTTTGTTTATAGCCTTATAAACCTCATCATTTTCCTCACAATCAACAGCAAGACTACCTAAATAAGGATACGACAAATACCCCACCGGAGCCGTATCAAATACCATAGTTAGTTTTGTTTTTGGAAAATTTTCTTTCATAAAAGCTAAAAATTCATCTCTAGCTTTATAATCTGTCTTGTCTTTATCAAACAAATCACTATGTTTTGTTTTATTGACATGAAAATCATTGTTTGGAGTGTTAAAACACATCCAAAAAGATTTTTTACCTTTTTGGATGGTATAATCTTGAATAGTTTCAACCGCTAAAGCCATTTTTCATCCTTTTTATATTGTATTGATATAATTATACTATATAAAATGGACTTTTAGTGTCTATATTTTAACCTTTACATTTTTGAGCTATCACATCCATAGCTTCTTGCGAGAGAACAAAATTTGTATGATAAAGCAAGCAACTACCCATATCAAGTACTTTTAGCACAAGCTTTTTGTTATTAGTATCTTTTGGGTTATGCCTTGTATTAGCTAGATCATAAATTTCATACACCATATCTTTGCTAAGCTTGTTAATATCAAGTTCTATAATATTTTCTTCAAATTTCATAGGCTCTTGGGTAAATTCTTCTTTGTTTTCTTTTTTTGCAAAGCTTTTTTTCTTACTAAAAGATTTTAGCTCATTTTCCTTTGCTTCTTCTAGGGTGTAAATTTCATTTAAACTAAAGCTTAAGTCATTGTCATTGTTTTTATATCTTAGTAAAAAGGCAAAGGCTTCATCCTTGCTTTCTTTAAAAAGAGCTTCAACTTTTTCTACTTGGGCTTCAAAGATAATCATATCAAAAGTAGAATAAAAGTCTAAAACCACAGCCTTAGCATATCTTTTACCACTTTTACTCATCATCGATTTAAAATCTTCAATCTTTCCTACAACCAAAAGCTCGCCTTCGCCTTTGAGTGTTTCAAAGTCCATACTTTTAAAATACTCTATGCCTTCTATTTGACTTGCAAATTTATCTAAAGGGTGGCCTGATACATAAATTCCTAAGATTTCTTTTTCATAGCCTAGTTTTTCCATTAGTTCAAATTCTATTTTACTATCATGAAGCCCTACTTTGATATCTGCAGCTATTTCTTCTTCTCCAAAAAGTGAAGCAGTGGAGTTTCTTTTAACTTCAGCGATTTTTCTACTTGTTTCTGAAATAAGCTCAAGATTATCCACTAAACATTTTCTAGTATAGCCAAACTCATCAAAAGCGCCTGATTTAGCTAAATTTTCTATGGTTTTTTTGTTAATCTTAGTAGGATCAATCGAACTTATAAAATCATCAAAATCACTAAAGCCCTCTTCCTTGCGAATAGCCATAATATTTTCTATCGCAGGAATTCCTACACTTTTAATCGCTCCAAGCCCATAAATAATAGCTTCAGAACCATCTTCAAGCTTAGTTGCACTAAATTCTCTTTGGGCTTTGTTAATGCTTGGTGGCAAAAGCTTGATGTTCATTCTTTTCATTTCTTCAATGTATTTTGCAACCTTATCTACATTGCTTTCTTCACTTGTTAAAAGCGCAGCCATAAACTCACTTGGATAATAAGTCTTTAAATACGCTGTTTGAAAGGTTATAAGTGCGTAAGCAGCTGAGTGAGATTTGTTAAAACCATACTCAGCAAATTTCAAAATAAGCTCAAACAAATCATCAGCCTTTTTCTCATCATAACCTTGCTTTTTAGCTCCTTCTAAATACTCTGCTTTAAGATTATCCAAAATTTCTCTTTTTTTCTTACCCATAGCACGGCGCACATTATCAGCCCCGCCCAAAGAAAAACCACCAATTTTTTGCACTATTTGCATAACTTGTTCTTGATAAACTATAACCCCATAAGTGTTTTCAAGTATAGGTTTTAAATCTTCAAATGCATAAGTAGCAGCTTTTCTACCATGCTTGATATCGATAAAATCATCCACCATTCCACTATCAAGTGGCCCTGGTCTATATAAAGCTAAAACCGCGATTAAATCCTCAAATCTTTCAGGCTTTAACCTAGCATTTAAACTTTGCATACCACCTGATTCTATTTGGAAAATGCCCAAGGTATTTCCACTTTGTATGGTTTTATAAACCTTAGGATCATTCATATCAATCTTTTCCCAAATTACATCTTTACCATAACGCTTTTTCACTAGCTTAATCGCATTATCAATCACCGTAAGGGTTTTTAAACCCAAGAAGTCAAATTTGATTAAATCCACATCTTCAAGATATTCTTTAGAATACTGCGTAACTAAATGACGTTCATCGTTTTTGCTTTGTCTAAAAAGTGGAGCTTTATTCCACAAAGCTTCATTAGATATCACAACTCCGGCTGCATGCATACCTGCATTTCTATTTAAACCCTCTAGCGCCTTAGCAAAGTCCCAAACTTGACGTCCTTTTGGATGAGAATTTACAAATTCAGCTATTTTTGGTTCTTGCTCATAGGATTTTTCTAAAGTGATTTTTAGCTCTTCAGGAACTAATTTTGCCAAAGCATCTGCATCAGGTATACTCATATCACAAACCCTAGCCACATCACGGATTACTCCCTTTGCTAAAAGCTTACCAAAGGTAATGACTTGTGCAACCTTTTCAGCTCCGTATTTATCAATAACATAATCAATCACTTCCCCTCTTCTATCTTGACAAAAATCCACGTCAATATCGGGCATTGATACACGCTCAGGATTTAAAAATCTCTCAAAAAGAAGATTATAAGGTATAGGATCTAAATCTGTAATTTTCAAACAATACGAAACCAAACTCCCTGCAGCACTCCCACGCCCTGGGCCAACTGGTATATCTTTTTCCTTAGCTGCGGCGATAAAATCATGAACGATTAACATATAACCTGAAAATTTCATATTTTTAATAATACTAATTTCTAAATCAAGCCTATCTTTATACTCTTGATGCTTACTCTCATTGATAAATTGAAGTCTTTCTTCTAAGCCTTTTTTACAAAGATACTCAAAAACTATATCATCATTATCAAAGCTAAATTCTTGATCTTCTTGGCTTAAACTTAAGCCGTATTTTTTCGCATATTCACGGGTAAATTTAAAATTTGGTGGGGTAGGATCGCCTAGTTTTAATTCTAAATTACATTTATTAGCTATTTCTTGAGTATTTTCAATGGCTTCAGGAATATCAGCAAAAAGCTCACTCATTTGCTCTGGTGTTTTTACATAAAACTCATGCACTTCATGTCTTAAACGCCCTGGATCATCAAGCTTAACCCCCATAGCTATACACATAAATACTTCATGTGCAGCTGCTCTTTCTTTAAAAGTATAGTGCGTATCATTCGTTGCGATGATTTTTATATCAAGCTCTTTAGCAAGTTTGATGATAGAATCATCGATAAATTTTTGATCATCAATACCATGACGCATAATCTCAAGGTAAAAATCATCTCCAAAAACCTTTTTATACCAAAGCGCAGCTTCTTTTGCACCTTCATAACCTTTTGCACCAAATTTTAAATTTCTTTCATTTTTGGTATTTAAATGCCAATTAACCTCACCTTGCAAACACGCAGACGAGCAAATCAAACCCTCACTATGTGCTTCTAATAGCTTTTTGTTAATCCTTGGGTAATAATACAAACCATGTATATAGCTTTGCGAGCTTAAATACATCAAATTTTTATAGCCAATTTCATTTTTAGCAAACAAACAAATATGAAAACGCTGTCTTGAGCTTTTATCGCTTAAATCATCATGATTATGCAAATACGCTTCAAGCCCTATGATAGGTTTAATCCCCTCAGCCCTCATCGTTTTATAAAAATCAATAGCCCCAAACATATTTCCATGATCAGTCATAGCAACACTTGTTGCACCTTGTGCTTTTAGCGTTTTAGCAAGCTCTTTGAGTTTATTTGCTCCATCAAGTAAAGAATATTCTGTGTGTAAATGTAAATGTGTAAATTGGCTCATATTTTCCCTTGTATTTTTTTATTATTATAAAAAAAAACCTTAAATTTAAAACTTACAAGCATAAAAAATGTATAATAGCTTACTTTCAAAAAAGGAGTAAAAAATGGAAGTAAAAATTTATTATTGTAATCTTTGAAATTACAAACCACAAGCTGCAAGGGTTGCAGAAGAAATACAAAACGAATTCAAAGATGCGCAAATTTCTACCATAGAAAAAGGTGGTGGTCATTTTATAGTAGAAGTAGATGGTAAAATCATTTACTCTAAAAAAGACTTGTTTAACTGCGAAGTAGATAGATTTCCTCATGAGGGTGAAATCACTAAGCTTATGAAACAAATGTAAGCTAAACCCTCATTAGCGAGGGTTTATTTTGTCAAAGGAACAAGCATACATTCATAAAGTTTTTGATAAATTTCTTCTGAGCATAAATGTTTAGCAAGCTCTAAACCAAACAAAACAGCCGTAGCAGGCCCAGCTGCTGTGATGACATTTTCATTTACCACAACTGCTTTATTTACTCTTACACCTTCAATACCTACTTCACAACCAGGATAGCAAGAAAACTCCCCATTTATCACCCCTGCTTTAGCTAACACCATAGGTGAAGCACAAATAGCTGCTACGATTTTTTTCTTAGCATGTAAATCTTGTATGATTTTTATGATAGCTTGATTATTTTTTAAATTCATCATACCTTCAAATCCACCTGCTAAAGCAATTGCATCTAAATTTTCTTGATCAACACTAGATAAACTCACATCAGCCCTTATGTTAATTCCATTAGCTCCTTGCACTAAAAGCTCATCATCAAGCGAAGCAATAATTACTTCTAAATTCCCACTAGCCTCCCCTGCTCTTTTTAAAACATCAGCTATACCTATAAATTCAGCTTCTTCAAAACCTTTTGCCAAAGGCACTAAAACTTTTTTCATTTTTCCTCCTTTTAGTCAATAAATCTTTTATTTAATTCATGAAAATACTCTATGCGTCTATCGCGTAAAAACGGCCACCATCTACGCACATTTTCACATCTTTGCATATCAATTTCAATGATTTTACAAAGCTCTTGTTTATCATCAGCTCTAAAAAGCTCTTCACCTTGAGCCCCAAAGACAAAAGAATTCCCCCAAAATCTTATGCCTTCTTCCACACCGCTTTCATCTTTTTCAAAACCCACTCTATTAATAGCTACTACAGGCAAGCCATTAGCTATAGCATGACCTCTTTGCACACCTATCCAAGCTTCAAGTTGTCTTTGTTTTTCTTCTTTTTCATCCTTATCAAACCAACCTATAGCAGTAGGATAAATCAAAATTTGAGCTCCTTTTAAAGCCATTAACCTAGCAGCTTCAGGATACCATTGATCCCAGCATATTAAAACTCCAAGCTTTCCAACGCTTGTTTGTATAGGTTCAAAACCCAAATCACCTGGAGTAAAATAAAATTTTTCATAAAAACAAGGATCATCAGGTATGTGCATTTTACGGTATTTACCTGCTATGGAACCATCTTTTTCAAATACCACGCTAGTATTATGATAAAGTCCTGCGCTTCTTTTTTCAAATAAAGAAGTTACCAAAACAACTTTATTTTCCCTAGCTACATTAGACCAAAACTTAACATCTTCTTCATAGTCATTAGCTAAATCAAAAAAGTTTGTATTTTCACTTTGGCAAAAATACTGCGTTTGATGAAGCTCTTGCAAGCATACAAGTTCAGCATTTTCCTTTGCTGCTTGTTTAATAAGTTCGCATGTTTTTTCTATAGTTTTTTCTTTATTTTGTTTAAATTCTTGCTGAATGAGCGCTAATTTCATTTTTACTCCTTTCTTCTTCTGAATCATCATAAGGGTCTAAGTGTATATGGATATTCCAAAAATCATCTTTAAAATGCTCCCTTATACTATCTTCAATCTCATCACCGATTTTATGAGCTTTTAAAAGTGATATTGTAGGTTCAAAAACTAAATGCACACTAACATAAAGTATATCAGGGCTTTTTCTAGTTTTTAAATGATGAAAGCTTTTGACCTCTTTATTTGCACTTATAATTTGCTTAATCACTTCAACTTGCTCTTTATCAATTGCCACATCTAATAAAATTTTAGAACTTTCTTTTATAATTTTAAAAGCTGAAAAAATCGTATATAAACTTATAGCTATGCCAAATAAACCATCAATAAAATGATAATTTGTAAAAGCTATAATCACAAGTGCTAAAAGCGTTAGAGCATTAGTTAAAAAGTCTATTTTATAGTGCAAGCTATCAGCTTTTATAATCAAGCTTTTTGTTTTTTTGGCAACATAATTTAAAAAAACCACCAAACACAAAGTCACAAGCATAGCAAAAGCCATGACATAAATTCCAAGATCAAGTTTTTCTACACTTTCTTGATTGTGAATTTTTAAAACACTCTCATAAAAAATATAAACCCCAATCCCGCTAATCACAAGACCTTCAAAAAGCCCCATTAATGCTTCAATTTTACTAAGGCCAAAATTATATTCTTTACTAGATCCTTGAGAGCTTTTTTTCAAAGCTAAAAAATTTAAACCCGAAATCACACAATCAAGTAAAGAATCAATCGCACTAGAAAGCACCGCAACAGAACCTGAAGCTAAACCTACTATAAATTTAACAATAGCTAAAAAAATAGCACATACACTTGCGATGATGGTTGCGCTTTTTTGCAAATTCATCTTTGACCTTCATAGCGGTTTTGACAAGAACAATGCAAAGAACCATTTTGTCTTAAAAATACTCTTGCATCAACCCCTACTACTTTTCTGTCTTTGCATGTTTTTTGTAAATTTTCTAATACCAAAGCATCGTTTTCATCATTATAAGTTGGCACTATCAAGCCACCATTAACAAAAACAAAATTTGCATAAGTAGCACCAAGTCTTTTACCTTCAAAATACAAAGGCTTAGGTAAAGGAAGCTCTAATAAATCAAATCCTGTTTTTTTAAGCTCCTCTTCCATAGCTTTTAAGGGCTTATAATGCTCATCATTTTCATCTTTACATACACAATAAGCAATGGTTTTTTCATTGATAAATCTTGCTAGAGTATCTATATGATGATCAGTATCATCACCTTTTATATAACCATGATTTAACCATATAATTTGTTTTAAGCCAAAAATTTCTTTTAACTTGGCTTCAATTTGCTCTTTATTTAAATGTGAGTTTCTATTTTCATTTAACAAACAAGCACTCGTTGTAAGCATTACTCCTTGCCCATTAAAATCAATACTCCCACCTTCTAAGATAAGATCAATTTTTTCTAATTTTCCAGATAATTTTTGTGCAAAAAGTTTTGAATTTACTGCATTATCTAAAGTGCTTTGAAATTTATCACCCCAAGCATTAAAAGTAAAATCAAGCCCTATAATTTTATCATCTTCACACACATCAATTGCACCAAAATCTCTAATCCAAGTATCATTAGTATCACACTTAAAAAAATCAACGTTTTTTATATGCTTAAATCTTTGAAAATCTTTTTCACTTGGCGCTATAAGTAAAACTTTTTGAAAATTTGTCACAGCTTTA
Source organism: Campylobacter sp. FU_497 (assembly GCF_025772425.1). Taxonomy (NCBI): domain Bacteria; kingdom Pseudomonadati; phylum Campylobacterota; class Epsilonproteobacteria; order Campylobacterales; family Campylobacteraceae; genus Campylobacter; species Campylobacter sp. FU_497. The sequence goes on from NZ_JAKMSC010000001.1 coordinate 19,180, forward strand.
ACAAATTCTTCATAGCTTTGCAAAATCTCTTCTAAATAAGGCTTCCAATCGCTATTTTCATGAGGCAAGGAAAGTAAAAGTAGCTCTTGTTTTTGCCATTCTGCTATGCTTTTTCTCATTAATATCTTTTAACTCCTTTTTTTAAATATTGTATAAAAAAGTAACATTAATTACATATTATATAAAAATACAAATCATACTATTTTTATCTTTAAAAACTGCATAGTAGTATTTTAAAGCTATTTTTACAATAAAAACATTTAATATTTTTTTAAATTTCAAGTTATAAGATGAAAATAAGACAAGTTCAAGGAGGGAAAAATGAATAAAATTGTATGTTCTGTCTTATCTTTATCTTTTTTAATAAGTTCTGCTTTTGCTATTGATCAAGCAAAACTTCAAGCAAAAAAGCAAACAGGTATCCATTTGCAAAGCGCACAATGGAAAGTTCCTAATACTATAGAAGATGGTATTATCATTGAAGATAAACTTCCAAATTCGCCTTATATTCAAGCAGTTGTTTTGGGTAATAAAATTTTAAATTACACCACAAACTATATAGGACCTCAGGCAAAAGATCCTAAAAACCGCTATGCAGGTAATAATCTTTCTTGCTCAAGTTGTCATGCTAATGCTGGAACTATAAAAAATCAATCAGGTTTTGTAGGAATTTACGCACGCTTTCCACAATATAATGCAAGAGCAGATAAAATAATCACTTTAGAAGATAGGATTAATGGCTGTATGGAAAGATCTATGAATGGTAAAAAACTTCCAAACAACTCCCCGCAAATGAAAGCTATGCTTGCTTATATGCACTATATTTCTCAGGGTATAGAAGTAGGAGCAAAAACACAAGGACAAGGATTACCTAAAATAGCCTTTTTAAAAAGAGCTGCTGATCCTAAAAAAGGCAAAGAAGTTTATCAAGATAGATGTATGATTTGTCATGGAGAAAATGGAGAAGGGATAAAAAGTGATGATCCTAGCATGAGTTATTATATTTATCCTGCTTTATGGGGAAATGATAGCTACAATACAGGAGCTGGTATGTATAGACTTATCAAAGCTACAAGTTATATCAAAGCAAATATGCCAAAAGGCGATACGACTTTGAGTTTAGAGCAAGCTTATGATGTAGCAGCTTATATAAATTCTCAACCAAGACCTATTAAAAAGAATAGAGATGAGGATTTTCCAGATAGAGATATCAAACCTGCAGATATGGACGTAAAGCCTTATGCTAAACATGATAAATTTAGTATAGAGCAACATCGCTATGGTCCTTTTGAACCTTTATATATCAATACAAAATAATTTTTAAGAATAGCTAATTCTAGCTATTCTTTTTTTAAAACCCAAGCAAAATACCATATTGCAAAAGATAAAAGCAAAATCATAAAAAGCTTTTTATCATACACTCCAAATCCTATATAAAGCACAGAATACATAAAACCAAAACTTCCTGCATAAATGCAAATTCTACTCATTAAACCATTTTCCACTGCTTTAAAACATGGGCATTTGTGAAAAAATTTCTTTTTTGCTTCTTTGGGTTTAAAAAAACTCAAAACCGCACTTAAAATCAGCAAAAAACTTAAAAAATATAAAACCTTATCCATTAGTGAAAATACCTTAACCAAGCAGGAATTGCACTTTGCTCTTCTTTTAAAGTGCTTTCCTCTCCATGCCCTGGAAGCAATCTAAAATCTTTTTCATAAGCTAAAACTTTTAATAAACTCTCTTTCATCTTAGTTGCATCTGAGTAAGGAAAGTCCCATCTACCAATACTACGGTAAAATAAAAAATCTCCACTAAAAAGCACATCTTCACCCACAAGTTCTATCATACAACACCCTGGAGTATGCCCTGGGAAATGATGAAATTTAAACTTAAACTCATCTATACTAAATTCATTTTCATTTTCTATTAACACATCAGCATTTGAATGCTCAAAACCATAATTAAAAGGATCTTTTAACATAAAAGCATCATCTTTATGAATAAAAAGTGGAATTTCATAAACCTTTTTAATCTTAGCATTGCCATAAACATGATCATAATGACCATGAGTATTTAAAATAGCTAAAGGTTTGCTTGCGTTTTCTTTGATAAACTCATAAGCATTTTCGCCTGGGTCGATGATGATTTGCTTGTTATTATGATCTATAATATAACAATTTGTTTCATACATTCCGCATGGTTGTTTTAAAATACGCATATAAACTTCCTTTTAACTAAATCAAATATAATTTTAAAAAATTAATATTTAAAGATTTTTTATGAATTATACAAAATTACAAGAATTATTGATCAATTTTATAAAAGAACAAGCAGGAGATAAAAATCTCATCTTAGGTTTAAGTGGTGGGATAGATTCAGCTTTAGTAGCTCATCTTTGCAAAAAAGCAATAGGTGAAAAACTTTTTGTGCTTTTAATGCCTACAAAACATTCTAAAAAAGAAAATTTAGATGATGCGTTAATGCTTTGTAAAGATTTGCAAATTCATCATAAGATCATTTATATTGATGAAGTACTTTGTGCTTATGAAAAAATTTGTCAAGACTTAAACCCTTTACGCTTTGGAAATTTAGCTGCAAGAGTGCGTATGAGCTTGCTTTATGATTATTCAGCCTTGCATAATGCTTTAGTGGTAGGCACTTCTAATAAAAGTGAGCTTATGCTTGGTTATGGGACTATTTATGGGGATTTAGCTTGTGCTTTTAATCCTTTGGCTACGCTTTATAAAAGTGAAGTTTTTGAGCTTGCTAAATTTATAGGTGTGCATGAAAATTTCATACAAAAAGCTCCTAGCGCTGATCTTTGGCCAAATCAAAGCGATGAAAAAGATCTTGGCTATAAATATGAAGTTTTAGATGAAGTTTTAAAAGCTTTAGAAAATAATCAAAGCTTGGAAAATTTTGATGAAAATTTAAAAAATTTAATCTTAGAGCGTGTGCAAAATAATGCTTTTAAAAGAAAACTTCCAACAACATTAAAGAATACATATGACTTGGCTTGATCGCTATTTTTTTAAACCTAATTTTTTGCAAAAAACTCTAGCCTTTTTGCTTTTGCCTTTTAGCTTTTTATATATGATTATAGCGATTTTAAATACTAAATTTAAAAAAGAACTTGATTTTAATTTACCCATTATAAGCATAGGTAATCTAACCCTAGGAGGCAATGGAAAAACTCCCATTTGTAAAGCCATAGCAGCTGAGTTTGAAAATTGTTTTATCATCTTAAGAGGTTATAAAAGACAAAGTAAAGGCTTAATCATCGTTAAGCATAAAGATGAAATTTTATGCAATATTAAAGAAAGTGGTGATGAAGCTATGGAATATGCACTTACAAAGCACATTAATGGAGTGATAGTAAGTGAAGATAGGGTTAAAGGCATACAAAAAGCTATCGAGCTTGGAGCAAAGATTATACTTTTAGATGATGCTTTTTCTAAATTTCACATTAAAAAACTTAATATTTTACTGCAAAGTAAAGATGAGCCATTTTTTGGTTTTACCCTACCTAGCGGGGCTTATCGTTTGCCAAAATCTTTTGCTAAAAGGGCTGATTTTATAGCTAAAGAAAATGAAGACTTTGTGCGTTATTCTCATGTAAAAGAAAATCAAAAAGCAGTTTTAATAAGCTCTATTGCAAAGCCTTTTAGATTATATGAGCATTTTATCAAAGCTAGGGCTTGTTATTTTTTTGCTGATCATTACACTTTTCAAAAAGAAGAATTAGAAAAACTTTTAAAAAAACACAATTGTGATACCTTAATGCTAACCTTTAAAGACTATGTGAAAGTAAAAGATTTTGGCTTTAAAACTGAACTTATTCATCTTGATATTGTTTTAAAAGATAGCTTTAAGCAAGTTTTGCAAGATTATATTGATAAATTTAACAAAAAGGAAGAAAATGTTACTACACTCAACCCAAGATAAAAATCACCAAATAAGCTTTTCAAAGGCCTTACTTAGCCCTAGTGCGCCTAATAATGCTTTATACGCTCCACTTAATCTACCAAAGCTTGATAATGAAGCTTTAAAAAATTTAAATTACAAAGAATTAGCCTTAAAAATCATCGCAGCTTTTGATTTTGATTTAGAGCTTGAAGTTTTTGAAAAAGCTTTGAAAACTTATGAGAGTTTTGATGATAAAACCTGCCCTATTAATTTGAAAAAAATCAATGATAAGCTTTATATTAATGAATTATTCCATGGGCCAACAAGAGCTTTTAAAGATATGGCCTTACAACCTTTTGGCGTGCTTTTAGAATACTTAAAAAAAGATGATGATTTTTTAATCATGTGCGCTACAAGTGGCGATACAGGGCCTGCTACGCTAAAAAGCTTTGAAAATAAAAAAGGCATAAAAGTAGTTTGCATTTACCCAAATGAAGGCACAAGTAAAACTCAAACTTTGCAAATGACACATTCAAATGCAAACAATTTAAAATCCATAGCCATTGAAGGTAATTTTGATGATGCGCAAAATGCTCTAAAAGCACTTTTAAATGATGAGGATTTTAAAAATACCTTAAAAGAAGAAAAGTTAAGTCTAAGTGCTGCAAATTCGGTTAATTTCGGAAGAATACTCTTTCAAATCATCTATCATTACTATGCTAGTTTAAAAATCGATAGAACAATAGATATCATCATTCCAAGTGGAAATTTTGGCGATGCCTTGGGAGCTTATTATGCTAAAAAAATGGGAGCAAATATAGGCAAAATTAAAATTGCTTCCAATTCAAACAATATCTTAAGTGAGTTTTTTAATACAGGTAAATACGATTTAAGAAATAAAAACTTACAAAAGACTATTTCCCCTGCTATGGATATACTCATATCATCAAATATAGAAAGATTGCTTTTTGATAAATTTAAAGATGAACGCACCAAAGAACTTATGCAAGCTTTAAAGAATGAAAAATATTATGAGCTTAGCCAAAAAGAACTAGAGCTTTTACAAGAAGACTTTGAAGCTGATTTTTGCAATGATAATGAGTGTATGCAATATATCAAACAATACAGCCACTTAGGACTTTTAGACCCTCACACTTGCACTTGCTTTAAAATGCTTGATTCTAACACTACTACGCTTATCACTTCCACAGCACAATGGAGTAAATTTACCCCAAGTATGTATCAAGCAATTTATAACAAAGAATGTCAAGATGAACAAGCTTGTATGCAAGAACTTGCAAAAGAATTTAAGCAAGAAATTCATCCAAATATTGCAAGCTTATTTACAAGCACTCAAAAACAAAATCAAGTTTGCAAACTCAAAAATCTAAAACAAACTATTATAGAATGGATAAAACAATGATAATCATACCCGCAAGATTAAAATCAAGTCGTTTTGAAAATAAAATTTTATGCGAAATTGACAATTTACCTATGTTTATTTATACAGCTAAAAAAATGCAAGAAGTTGATGAAGTGTGTGTGGCACTTGATGATGAAGAGGTTTTAAAAATAGCACAAAAACACAATATAAAAGCAGTTTTAACAAGCAAAAATCATGAAAGTGGCACTGATAGGATCAACGAAGCTTGTCAAATTTTAAAACTAAATGAAAATGAGTTAATCATTAATGTCCAAGCTGATGAACCTTTTATAGAAACACAAAATATTAAAGATTTTAAAGAATTTAGCCAAAAAGCTTTTGAAGATGAGCTTTGTTTTATGAGTAGTTGCTACAAAGAAGTAGATGCAAAAGCTTGCGATGATCCAAATTTGGTTAAAGTAGTTACTGATAGTAATGATTATGCTTTGTATTTTTCAAGATCTAAAATTCCTTATGAAAGAGCAAATTATAAACAAAGTTTTAAAGCTCATCTTGGAATTTATGCATATAGGGTTAAAAATTTACAAGAATTTTGCACTTTGAAAAACTCAGCTTTAGAAGAATGTGAAAAATTAGAACAATTAAGAGCCTTAGAAAATGGCAAAAAAATCAAAATGTTAAAAATAAAAAGTCAAAGCATAGGTATAGATACAAAAGAAGATTATGAGAAAGCTTTGGCTAAATTTGGAGTTAAAAAATGAAAAAAATACTTTTTTTACTAAGCTTGTTTTTTACACTTCATGCAAAAGAATTAATCGTAGGTATGGAGTTAGCCTACCCTCCTTTTGAAATGAGTGATACTAAAGGTAATCCAAGTGGTATTAGTGTAGAATTTTTACAAGCCTTTGCCAAAGAAAAAAACTATGATTTAAAAATTCAAAACATAGCTTGGGATGGACTTATACCTGCCTTAAGAACTCAAAAAATAGATCTCATCATGTCTTCTATGAGTATAAGCGAGCAAAGAAAAAAAGTAATAGATTTTACCTTGCCTTATGCTAAGGCAAATTTAGCGATATTAAGCGCTAAAAAATCAAATATTAATTCCATAGAAGATTTAAATCAAAAAGGAAAAATCCTTGCCTTAAAAAGAGGTTCAAGTGCGCATTTATATGCTCAAAGAAATCTTAAAAACGCAAAAATCTTAGTATTTGATAAAGAAAACGCAGCCATTTTAGAAGTTATTCAAGCTAAAGCTGATGCTTTTATTTATGATCAAATGAGTATTTATAAAGCATGGAAAAAACATCCTGAGCAAACAAAAGCTATTTTTACTCCTTTTGAAAAAGCACCTGAGCAATGGGCCATAGCTTTAAATAAAAACAATACCAAATTAAAAGAAGAGCTTAATGAGTTTATTTTAAAATCTAAAGAAAATGGTCTTTTTGATAAGCTAAGTCAAAAATATCTCAAAGATATGCAAGAAGTTTTCAAAGAACAAAAGCTTGAGTTTTTCTTTTAAGAAAAACTCTTTTCAAGCTTTCTTGAAAACATAGAAATAGGTAAAGTTAAAACCAAATAGCAAAGTGCTAAGGGAATGTAAATTTCTAAAGTTGAAAAGGTAAAAGCATTGATTTCTTGAGCATTTTGAGTTAATTCTGAAATGGCTATAACACTTAAAAGAGAGCTATCTTTAATTAAATTACTAAGCTGTCCGCTTAGTGGTGCTAAGATATTTTTTAAAGCTTGAGGAAAAATCACGCTTTTATAAATTTCAAACTCACTCAAACCCAAAGCCTTAGCACTTTCATATTGCATTTTATCAACACTTAAAATCCCTGCTCTAAATATCTCACAAATATAAGCACTAGCAAATAAAGCTAAAATCAAAACTCCACAAACATAGCGATTATCAAGCCCCAAATTATCTGCAAAAATATAATAAATCAATAAAATTTGCACTAGCAAAGGCGTGCCTCTAATAAGCTCTATAAAAACTCTTGCAAACATATTAAAAAGCACGATTTTACAAAGACTCATATAGCATAAAATCAAAGCAAAAATCACACCTACAATCAAAGACAAAACACTAATAAAAAAACTCGTAAAAAAACCTTGTATCATTTTGTCTTTATACTCATAAATTGCCCCAAAATCAAAATTATAACTAGCACTTAAAAAAGACAAATAAAAAAATAAAAACAATAAAAAAACCAACAAAAAAGCATTAACCACAAACACTTTTGGAGTGATTTTTTTATGTTCATTAAATTTACTACGTACTATAAAAAAATGATTCAATTCTATCCCTTATTTTTTATCAAATTTTTTAAGTTTTTCATCATTTAAACTAAGCTCCATTTTGCGAATTTCTTCTTCGCCACTACGGACTAATTTTTTATCGTATTTAAAATACTTATTTTTAATTTTATTTGGATATTCTAAAACACTAAGTAAATACTTAAACAAATTGATTCTTGCTTTCTTTTTACTATCTGAATTAATAATCACCCAAGGACATTTTGGTGTATTAGAAGCTAAAAGCATAGAATATTTTGCTAGGGTGTATTTGTCCCATAATTCTTGGGATTTTTCATCAACCGGAGATAATTTGTATTGTTTTAGTGGATCTGTTCTTCTTTGCTCAAAACGTCTTTTTTGCTCTTGTTTAGAAACTGAAAAATAAAATTTAAAAAATAAAATTCCACTATCAAGCAACATCTCTTCAAAAGAAGCCACCTCGCGCAAGAATTTTTTATGCTCATTTGGAGTACAAAAACCCATCACAGGCTCTACTCCTGCTCTATTATACCATGATCTATCAAAAATCACTATTTCTCCTGCTGCAGGTAAATGCGTCACATAACGTTGAAAATACCACTGAGTTCTTTCCACATCACTTGGCTTTTCAAGTGCCACCACACGACAACCTCTAGGGTTTAAATGCTCAATTAATCTTTTAATAGCGCCACCTTTTCCTGCTGCATCGCGTCCTTCGATTAAAATCAAAACTTTTAATCCTTTATCTTTAACATGATTTTGAAATTTCAAAAGCTCAATTTGTAATCTTTTAAGCTCGCTTTCATACTCAAGCGTTGATTTTTTTACCTTAATGAGAGTAAATTTGTCCTTGTCCATAACAGGCTCCTTAATTTAGGATAATTATTAACTTAAATTTACCACAAATAAGTAAAATAAAACAAATTTAATTTTCAATTTTAAGGAGAAAAATGCGTTTTTTAGCGGTATTTTTTATTTTTTTCAATTTAGCTTTTGCTAATAATGGAATATTATCACTCAATGAAGCTTTTAAACTCAATACCCATAGCAACAATCAAGGAATTTTTTTAAAAATCAATCTTGCAGATAGAATTTATCTTTACAAAGATCAAATCAAAGTAGAATTAGACTCTAATGACATTACTTCTTTATTAAATTTCCCACAAACTCAAACTAGAGAAAACAAAGAAGTAATCTTTAGCCAACTTGAACTTTTCATACCTCAATTATTATTAGATGATTTTATTAAAAATAACAAAGCAAAACTTTCCCTAGCTTATCAAGGTTGCTCAGAAGAAGGTTTATGCTATCGTCCTGTATATGTAAATTATGAACTTAATAAACAAAATGGAATTTATGCTATAAAATCCACTAAAGATCAATTTAAAAAGCAAAATGAAGATGAGCAAATTGCTAATGATTTAAGCACACAAAATATATTTATCACACTTTTAACTTTTTTTGGCTATGGCTTATTATTAGCACTTACTCCTTGTATTTTACCAATGATACCTATTCTTTCTTCATTAATTGCAATGAAGCTCAAAGACAAACCATCTAAAAAACATAGCTTTTATTTATCTTTTATCTATGTCTTTTTTATGTCTTTAGCTTATGCTATAGCAGGTGCTTTAGTAGGCCTTGCAGGGGCTAATGTACAAGGTTTATTACAACAACCTTGGATTATCATTACTTTTGCAGGCATTTTTGTATTACTTTCACTTTCTATGTTTGGACTTTATGAATTACAACTACCGCTTAAATTTCAAAATTTTATCAATAAAAAAATAGAAGGCAAAAATGGAGTTTTTGGTATAGCTATCATGGGCTTTTTATCAGCTCTTATTGTAGGTCCTTGCGTGGCTGCACCTTTAGCAGGAGCTTTGCTTTATATTACTAATAGTGGTGATGTATTTTTGGGAGGACTTTCTTTATTTGTGATGAGTTTTGGTATGGGCATGCCTTTACTCTTAATAGGTCTTGGAGGAAATCTTTTAAAAAGTGGGACTTGGATGCTTAAGATAAAGATTTTCTTTGGTTTTATCATGCTCATTATGGCAGTTTGGATGCTAGAAAGAATACTTAGTGCAAATATCATTTTGATACTTTATGGAATTATAGGGATATTTTTTGTTAGTTTTATGGGTTTATTTGATGAAGCTAAAACTAATTTTGATAAATTTAAAAAAGCAAGTATGATTTTAATTTTAGCTTATAGTTTAAGCCTAATTTTAGGCGGCTCAATGGGTTCAAAAAGCTTACTAAAACCTCTTGAATTTAATCTTGCTTCAAAAGAAAATAGCCCTAGTTTAAGTTTTAAAACCATTAAAAATTTAAAAGAACTTAAGCAAGAATTACAAAATTCTGCCAAACCTGTTATGCTTGAATTTACAGCTGCTTGGTGTGAAAACTGCAAACTTTTAGAAGAATATACTTTTACAGATGCAAAAGTACAAAATTTGCTTGCTAATTACACACTTTTAAAAGCAGATGTAACACATAATAGCCAAGAAGATTTAGCTCTTATGAAAGAATTTGGAGTTTTTGGGCCTCCTGTGATGATATTTTTTAACAAAAGTGAAGAAAAAGGACGCATTATAGGCTATGTAGATGCAAATGAATTTTTAAATAGAGTTCCTTAAAGGACTCTATTTAAAATTAATTTTATTTCAAAAAACCTTTCAATCCTTCAAGCTGATATTGCCATAGTTTTTCTATAAAAATTTTAAGTTTTATTGCCAAAAGACCGCTAATTGGTTTATGTAAAACCGTGCCAACTGCATAATCTTTTCCGATTGAACAAACGGTATTTCCACTCACAAAAGAAAATTCTTGTTTAAATTCTTTCTCATCAATCATAGCCATTAAAGCTTTAGCCACATAAGCTCCTTCTCTTAATGCAAGCTGGGCTGTTGGAGGATATGGAGTGTTAGTTTTAGGGTTTTTAAATAAACTATTATCGCCTATAAAAAAGTATTTTGATGAATTTTCAACATTTAATGGATGCATAAAAACATCTACTTCTATACGCGATCTTGTGCTTGGAAAATCTGAGCTATTTTCTATAACACTATTACCTCTAACTCCTGCAGTCCAAATAATAGTATTAGCTTTAATAAATTCTCCCCCATCAAGCCTTATACCATTTTTTTCACATTCTATAATTTTAGATTTTTCATATACTTTCACACCAAGTGCTTCTAGCCTTTGCCTTGCTTTTAAAGCCAAACTTTTATCAAACATAGGTAAAATTTGATCCATAGCTTCAATAATAGAGAGTTCTAATTTCTCATAAGAAATTTGCTCTTTTTGACAAAATATTTTAAGCTCTTTAGCTAAAGAAGCTACAAATTCAACCCCGCTTAAGCCCCCGCCACAAACTGTGATTTTTAAATCATCTTCATTTTGGGTGGTTTTGTAATTTTTTATTTTCTCATATATTATTTCATTAATTTTTAAAGCATTTTCATAATTGTCTATACTCAAAGCATATTCTTGCATACCTTTAATGCCAAAAGTTTCCTTCGCAAAACCAAGCCCACATACTAAAATATCAAAGTCAAATTCATTATTTTTAGTAAAAACTTTGTCTTTAGAAATTTTTAAAACTTCATCTTGGATAAAGTTGATTTTTGGATTTAATAAAGGTAAAAGATCATATTTTGAACTATAAATATTTTCATTTGAAGCTACTTTGTGTAGTAAAATAGTATGATAATGATAAGAATTGTTATTAATCAAACTCACTTGTGCTTTTTCAAAAAACTCATCAGGTAAGGCTTTTATAGCCGATAAAGTAGCATATCCTGCACCTAAAAACAAAATTTTCTTTTTTTGCATGGATTTTCCTCTAATTTGATAAAAAAATAAATAAAAATTTGGCATAATGGTATTATTTTTTATCTTAAAATATTTTTTATTTAAATTTAGCAAGGAAAAAGCATGCAAAGACAAACTTGGAGCAATACGCTAACTTATATCCTTACAGTAGCAGGAGCGACTATTGGTTTTGGAGCCACTTGGCGTTTTCCATATTTAGTGGGTGAAAATGGAGGCGGTGCTTATGTTTTGGCCTTTTGTATAGCTATGATTTTTATAGGAATTCCTGTGATTTTGGTCGAAAATGTCATAGGAAGACGCAGAATGCTAAATTCAGTCGATGCTTTTGGCGGAAAAACAAGCGATGGAGTTAAAATATCTAATTCTTGGCAAGGTGTTGGCTATATGGGACTTTTGGGAAGTTTTGGAATCATGGCTTATTATATGGTAATAGGCGGATGGGTTTTAGCTTATATTTTTAAAATTATCATAGGCGATTTTAATCTTTCAAGTCCCATTAACGCTCAATATACAAGCGAATTTTATAGCTCTACTATAGAAAATAATCCTTTATTAATAGGAATTTTTACTACTATATTTGTGATAATTAATTGGATTATCTTAAAAAAAGGTGTGATTGATGGCATAGAAAAGTCAGTAAAATACCTTATGCCATTTTTATTTATCTGTCTTTTGGTTGTTGTTGCGCGCAATTTAACTCTCGAAGGAGCAAGTGAGGGTGTGAAATTTTACCTTACTCCTGATCTTTCTAAAATCACTCCTAAATTGTTTATAGATGTTTTAGGACAAGTATTTTTTGCCCTATCTTTGGGTTTTGGTGTAATGATAACCTTATCATCTCACCTTAAGAAAAATGAGAATTTAATCAAAACTTCTGTTTATACAGGAATTTTAAACACCCTCATAGCAGTGCTTGCTGGATTTATGATTTTCCCTGCTTTATTTAGCGTAGGTTTAACCCCTGATAGTGGGCCATCTTTGGTTTTTAAAACCTTGCCCGTTGCATTTTCACATATACCTTTTGGAAGTATAATTTGTGTGTTTTTCTTTTTGCTTTTAATCATCGCTGCACTTACTACAAGCTTACCAATTTATCAAGTAATCATTAGTGTTTTAGAGGAAAAATTTAAACTAGCTAAAAATACCGCTATTAATCTAACACTTGGAAGTATTTTTGTTTTAGGGAATTTACCATGTATACTTACCTATGGTCCTTTAAGAGATATTACTATCATCAAGGGAAAAAATATTTTTGATAGCTTTGATTTTATTAGTGGAAATATATTCTTTGTTTTAACCGCATTTTTTTGTTGTATTTATGTAGGTTGGGTGCTTAAAAAAGATGCTATTTATGAACTTTCCAATCAAAATACCCTAAAAGGAAGTATTTTTAAATTATGGTATTATTATGTTAAATTTATTATACCTTTGATTATCTTAGTGATTTTTTATTTTGGAATTTTTTAATTTATACTCATAACGCTTTAACATGCTTATATTTCCTTCAAGGCCTCCTTGATGGATATATAAGATTTTTCCACCAAATTGCTCTTTATGAGCTAATAAAGTTTTAAAACCCACCATATCATAAAGCAAATCAAACTCCACTCCACATTCTTTTTTTAAATCCTTATAAAGCTCATAAAATTCTAAATAAGGCTTAGCAAAATGATATTTTTTAGGTGAATTTAATATGGTTAAATTATCAAAATCATAATTTGGCTCTAAGCTTAAAATTTGCTCTTTTAAATATGCACTATCGCCCACACAAGCACATGTAAAAACTTTAAATTTACTATGTTTAGCCAAAAAAGCCGCAGAAGTTCCTGTACCTGAAGGTAAAAAAATACTTACAGTTTCACTTAACTGCTCACTAAGCTCTAAGGCTAGTTGCTGGTATCCAAATTCAGCTTCTTTTATAGCCACACCCTCTTCTATAAAAATATCATCATCTTTTTTCAAGGCTAGAGCTTGCAGTCTTCTTGTGGGATAATTTATATTTTCTATCAACTTCACATTGTGTTTTAATGCAAATTCTAAATTTCCATGGGGATTTTCTTTTAAAAAAGAACTCATTTTTTCACAAACAAAAATAAGCAAAAAATCATTTTCGTAACAAAACTTAGCTAAAGCAACTAAAGCATTACTTTGAGAGGAGCCAAAAGAAATAAATCTTTGTCCTTTTTTAAATAAATGTTTATTTTTTTCAAAAAAGGCTAGTTTTCTAGCCTTATTTCCATTAATATAACCTAGTAAATCATCTCTTTTAAGTAAAAATTCAAAATCTTTGTATTTTAAAACATCAATTCTACTTGCTATCAAGGTATTTTTCAACCTTTTCTAAAGCATTATTTGTATTGATATTAAACTTAATCTCTATTCTACGACTTGCCTCTTTGTCTTCTTTACCATCTTTCATAATCACATCAGAATAAGATCTACCACTTGCCATTAAAAGTTTTTGCAATCTTGGATCTTTGTAAAATGAGTGTATAAAACTCATCACAGCATAAGCTCTTTTTTGTGATAAATCAAGATTATATATATAAGAGCCTGCACTATCTGTGTGACCTTCTATGACTATATTTTCTATACTATTTAAGATATTTTCATCTTTTAAGATATTGTCAAAATACTGTGTTAAAATTGCCTTTAAATTCTCTTTTGCTTGAGCTTTTAGAGTAAAAGAATTTGTATCAAAAAGCACTTCAGAAGGTAAAACTATCGCGCCTGTATTAGAATCTAAGGTAATATTAGTATCAAATTTTGCTTGAAGATTTTTGATGGTATTTTCTTTGATTAATCCTAGTTCTTTGATTTTGCTTTTCGCCTCATCAAAATTACGCTCTAATTCTTTGTTTTCCTCATCTTTTTTATTTAATCTTTCAAGTAAAGCAAAAATTTGCTGATCTTTTTCATCTAAACTTGAATTTAAATCTTGATTAAGTTTAGTAATATTAGCTTCTAAAGCTTGTTTTTGTTTGCTGATATTATCAAGCGTACTTGAGGTATTACTTAATTTTTGGCTAAGACTTTTTAAAATATCTTCTTTTTGATTTAATTCTTCTTTATTCTCTCTTAAGCGTTCTTCTTGTTTTTGCAAATTTTCTTTTATGATTTGTAAATCACTTTGAGTTAAAACATACTTAACAACTATAGCTCCAATAAGCAAAATAAATATAAAAAGCAAGCCTGCCATTAAATCTGCATAAGCTATCCAAAAATTATTTTCTTCATTGCTAGAATTATTTTTTATCATCTATTTTTTCATCTTCTTTTTGATTTTCAAGCTTTGCAATAACTTGTGTGGTTTGCTCATCTAATTCTTTGCTTTCTTCTTTAAATTCTTGCATTAGTGAAATTTTTTCGTCAATATTTTTTTCATCTTCATAAGCTTCTTTAAAAGTATGCATGCCCTCTATAATACTTGCCCTAAAGCCTTCAAAAAGCTTAGTTTGATTATCAAGCATAAGATTTTGATATTTTTCAATATTATTTGAAAAATTATTTACCTTTTCATCTAAAGCACTCACACTTTTATCTAAATGCACAATCTTATCTGAACTCACATCTAAGAGTCTATTATATTGCTCTGAAATTCTTAAGGTTAAATCTTTTATGTTTGAATTTAACATATTTACCGCATTTGCAATCTCGCTATAAGTTTTAACAATATCTTTTTGCTCTCTTTGGGTTTTAGATAAATCACTCATAGTTTGTTTTACATGCTCACTGCTTAATCTTACAGCTTTTTCTTCAGCATTTACAAGCTCTTGAAAAACTTTGAATTTTCTATCTATTGTATTATCTAGTTCTTTAAAAAATTCCTCATTGCTTACATGTTCAAAAATCGTGCCTATTTTTTCAAAATGTTGCAAACTTTCTTGAAGGTATTTTCTATCAATTTCTTCTTTAGACCAAAAAAAATCGCTTGTTGCGTTTTTTTGACGATTTAGAAGTTTTTGGAATTTACTACTACCGTATTTTTCAAAAAATATCCACCAAAGTGCTAAGAAAATTCCATAAATTGATACATAAAAGGCTGTTCCTACTCCATTTAATAAAACTGAAATCTCTTGTTCTAAGCCTGCTGTGTCGCTTGAATTAAAATTTGGCATAGACATGGCTATACTTATAAAAGTTCCTAAAATACCAAGCATAGGAAAAATAGCTGCACCCACAGAAGCAAAATTTTCATTTCTCAAATCTTTCACATAAGCATATGCAAAATCATCAAAACTAGCATTTGACTTTGTTTCTTTACCTATAACTAAAAAATGCTTCATAATATAGCGTTTCAATATCAGCTTAAATTCATCTTTTTGTTGCTCAAAAATACTTGAAGCATAATCAGCACTATGTCTAGCAAAGATCAAAGCCACTAAAAAGATAATCCCTATCATTACAACACTATGTAATTCTACTTTAAAATCAATCTTTCCAAAATACCCTAAAAGCACTAAAATATACAATATAGCAGGGATAAAAATAATCTTTAAATAAGCAACAATTCCTGTGCTACCTTTTCCTTCAGGTAATACAAGATCAGAAAAATCATCAGTTGTTTTAACTTCCATTTTATAAACCTTTGTTAATTTTACTCTAAAAATTTGAAATCTTCACAGGAAAATCAACTAAGAGTTATAAAACTCTTAGTTTCTATCGATACAATTTAAATCACTAAAAGCACATTCTAAGCGTTTGATCATACTCTCTTCGCCCGCTCTAAGCCATACTCTTGGATCATAATATTTTTTATTTGGCTTATCTTCTCCATCTGGATTACCAATTTGGCCTTGCAAATAAGCTTTATTTTTAAGCTCATATTCTCTAACACCATCCCAAAAAGCCCATTGTGTATCTGTATCAATATTCATTTTAATTACACCGTAGCTAAGTGCTGCTTTGATATCCTCTATATCGCTACCGCTACCACCATGGAAAACAAAATTGATTGGTTTATCTTCACCAAGATTGAATTTTTCTTTTACATAATTTTGAGAGTTTTTAAGAATTTCAGGTCTTAAAATCACATTTCCTGGTTTATATACTCCATGTACATTACCAAAACTAGCTGCAATTGAAAATCTATCACTAATTTTAGAAAGTCTCTCATAAGCTAATGCTACATCTTCAGGCTGAGTGTATAATTTTGCATTATCGATATTAGTATTATCCACTCCATCTTCTTCACCACCCGTACATCCTAGCTCAAGCTCTAAAGAAATTCCAAGTTCAGACATTTGTTTTAGATAATTTTCGCAAGTACTTAGATTGCTTTCTAAATCCTCTTCACTTAAGTCAATCATATGAGAACTAAACAAAGGTTTGCCTGTTTCTTTTTTAAACTCAATATTTGCTTCAATCAAAGCATCAATCCAAGGAAGTAGTTTTCTAGCAGCATGATCTGTGTGTAAAATCACCGGAATTCCATAATCTTTTGCCATTAAATGCACATGTCTTGCACCACTTATAGCACCAAGTACATCAGCTTTTGGGCAAGCTTTTCCTGCTACAAATTTAGCTCCTCCATTTGAAAACTGAATAATCACAGGTGAATTAACCTTTTTAGCACTTTCTAAAACCGCATTGATAGAATTTGTCCCCACGACATTTACCGCAGGGATAGCAAATCCTTCTTTTTTTGCATGATTATATACGATATTTAGATCATCACCACTTAAAACACCTGGTTTAACAAGATCTAATACACCCATTATTTGTATTCCACTTTTGCTTTTTGAAGAAGTTCTTGAGCTTTTTTATTCATAAGTTCTTTAAATTCTTCCATTTTGATATTGCTTTCAATACCTGCTTTTACTTCATTATAGCTCATAGTACTTTTTGCTCTAGCATCTTCTTTTAAGATAACATGATATCCAAAATCACTCTTTATAGGTGTTTTAGAAATAGTACCTTTTTTCATAGAAAAAGCTGCATCAGCAAATGGTTTTACCATAGTTGATTCAGCAAACCAACCAAGATCACCACCTTGAGCTGAAGAACCTTTGTCGATTGATTTTTCTTTTGCAAGTTGAGCAAATTTATCATTTAAAGCTTTTCCACTTAGCTTACTAAGCTCGGCAATAATATCTTTAGCTTCTTTTTCACTAGTTACCAAAATATGCTTAGCTTTTACCTGAGCTGGTTTAGTAAATTTATCTTTATTTGCTTCATAGAATTTTTTAGCTTTAGCATCATTATTTTTAATTGAATCAAAAATTTTCTTTTGGTAGATATTTACCAAAATAGCTTCTTTAGCACGCTCTAATTCTTCTTTATATGAAGGATCATTTTCTATTTTTTGAGCTTTAGCGTCTTTTAATACAAGTTGTTGAACGATATATTGATCAATAATTGCTTTTTTTTGTTCAGCTGGTAAATCAGTGATTTTAGCACCTCTTAGCATAGGAGCAAAAAATTCATTCACTTCTGTATCGCTGATATTGTTTCCATCAAGGGTTGCAACCACCGCAGCATTTAAACTCAAACCTGTTAATAAAGCCGCAGCAACTAAAGAAATTTTTTTCATTGTTTTTCCTTTGAAA
The DNA here is from genome assembly GCF_025772425.1 of Campylobacter sp. FU_497. NCBI lineage: Bacteria > Pseudomonadati > Campylobacterota > Epsilonproteobacteria > Campylobacterales > Campylobacteraceae > Campylobacter > Campylobacter sp. FU_497. Next base: position 37,141 of record NZ_JAKMSC010000001.1, read on the forward strand.
TAGTTTTGTTGATTTTATTATATCTAAACTTTATTTAAAGCCGATTAACATACAATAAGTTTATGAAAAGAAATTTAGAAATTAAAAAATTATTTTTAGAGCATTTTGGAGAGGCAAAAACAGAATTAGTTTTTAGTAATGCTTATGAACTTATAGTTTGTGTTATGCTTTCAGCTCAATGTACCGATAAAAGGGTTAATCTCATCACGCCGGCTTTATTTAAAGCTTATCCTAGTGTGCAAGATTTAGCTAAGGCAAATTTATCATCTTTAAAGCTTTTGATTAATTCTTGCTCATTTTATAATAATAAAGCACAAAATTTAATCAAAATGGCTCAAGCAGTTTGTGAGCAATTTAATGGCGAAATTCCTATGAATGAGCAAGATTTAAAAACTCTAGCAGGTGTAGGACAAAAAACCGCACATGTAGTGATGATAGAATGGTGTGGGGCTAATTGCATGGCTGTAGATACTCATGTATTTAGAGTTTCGCATAGACTTAATCTTAGCAAAGCCAAAACCCCTGAAGAAACTGAAAAAGACTTAACTAAAATTTTTAAAGATAATCTAAACTATCTTCATCAAGCCATGGTGCTTTTTGGACGTTATACATGTAAAGCCAAAAATCCTTTATGTAAAGAGTGTTTTTTAAATCATTTATGTAAGAGTAAAGATAAAAAATTAATCTAGCACCAAATTAGTGCTAGATGATTTTAATGAAAGAATGGTAGATACAAGAAAGCATTAATCACTAAAGCATTTACTATATCTATGAAAAATGCACCTACTAAAGGTACAATAATAAATGCCATATGGCTCATACCATAGTGATTTGTTACAGTTTGCATATTTACCATAGCTGTTGGAGTAGCGCCCAAACCAAAACCACAATGCCCTGCTGCTAAAACTGCTGCGTCATAATCTTTTCCACATACCCTAAAAGTGATAAATATAGCATAAGCAGCCATCATAGCAACTTGTACTACTAAAATTACTAGCATCGGTAGTGCAAGGGTTACTAGATCCCAAAGATTAATAGTCATTAGTGCTAAAGCTAAGAATAAAGACAAGCTTACATTACCTAAAACTGATACTTCTCTATCAAACACATGATGAATTTTTGTAGCTGATAAAACATTTCTTAAAACAACACCCACAAAAAGACAATACACAAAAGTTGGTAAAGTAAAACCTGTATTTGTTTTAATATAAGTAGATAAAGCATTACCTATTAATAAACATAAAGCAATCAATGCTAAAGACTCTATAAAAGAAGATGGGGTGATTAATCTTTCTTTTTCTGGAGATTGGAAATTTAAAATCGCATCTTTATCATCATTTTGTTTTGGAACTACTAATTTGTATTTATTAACCAAATATCTTGCAACAGGTCCACCTATGATACCACCTGAGATAAGCCCAAAAGTCGCACAAGCAATAGCAACAGTAGTTGCACTAGAATACAAATAAGGTTCTTTAATAAATTCAGCCGCCCAAGCTGCACCTGTTCCATGGCCACCACTCATTGTAACAGAACCTGCTATAAGTCCCATTAGTGGATTTTGCCCCATAGCACTTGCCACACCTATACCAACTATATTTTGAGCAAAAAGCAAGCCTACAACTACTACTAAAAAAATTGCTAACTTTTTACCGCCTTTTTTTAATGAAGCAAAATCAGCCAACAAACCAATACTTGAAAAAAATGCAAGCATTAGCGGATCTTTCATAGATTCATCAAATTTAATATTTAATGAAAAAGAACTATGCAAGATTAAAAGAATAATCGCAGCTATTCCACCACCAACAACTGGCTCAGGGATATTATAATCACGAAGAAATTTTACCCTTTTGATGACAAAAACGCCCAAAAGCAATACTATAACCATAGTAACTAGCGTTGCATAAAAATCAAATTTCATACCTCTCCTTTGTTTGATTTATTCATCAATTGTATTCTAAATGACTTTAAAACAACGCAAATAAATATTATTCTTTACTTAAAATATTACAAAATGAAACATTTTTAAGTCTTTTCTACTCTGAAATTAATACTATATTATGATACAAATTAATATTTTTAAGCAAAGATAGTTTTGCTCTACTAAGCTCTTGGAATGAATTAATAAGCAAAGCATCCGCATCAAGATAATCTTTTAGCTCATTACGCCCTAGTTCGTATTTTTTAAAATATAATTGTGTAATTTTTGCTTGGTTAGTATTGATATCTTTTACTAAATTTAACAAATCATTATAGTATTTATCATTTTCATAACAAAGTTTAAACTCATGAATGGCTCTTTGCAATGCGTCTTTATACTCATATAAGTGTGCTTGGTATGTAAATTCAGAAATTTTTACATTTTGTCTTACTCTATAAAAGTCCAAAAATGGTAAGTCAATAACAACATTTCCACCTAAGATTAAAAATTTAAAACTCTCATCAATATTTTTATCATTCCCATCTAAATTTCCTAATATTTTTATACTAGGTAAAATACTTTTTTGCACACTTGCATAATCCTTATAAGAAGCCATAAGTTGATTTAGCTTTGCTTGAACTTGTGGTCTATAAGCAAGCATTTTTAATTCTATATCAAAATTAATTTTTTGCAAAGAAAAATCTTCAAGTGTATAATTTAGCATTTTATTAATCAAACGTTCATCATCTTTACCTAGCAAATCTTTTATATTTTTAAGTGTTAAGTCTTTATTTTGCAAATTTGTAATGATATTTTGTTTAGTGTTTAATAAAGACTTTTTGATATTTAAAAGATCAATATACTCAACCTTGCCATAATCAAATTTAGTAGTATAAATTTCTAGCATTTGCTCAAGATTTTTTAAATGATTGTTTAGCAAGCGATCTACATCATTAAAATAAATCAATTCAAAAATACTATTAATCGCTAAATTAATTGTATCAAGCTCTAAAGAACGCAACTCATATTCGCTTGCTTTTGCTAAAAATTCAGAACTAGCAACTTGATCTGAAATTTTGCCATATATATCAAGCTCATAATTTAACATAATGCCATTTGAGAAACTATGCATTTTTGTGCCATTGTTTAAATTTTTTCTTATATTTGCACCTAAATTTCCACTCAAAGTAGGATAAAGATCTAAATTTAAAAGCTTATATCTAGCTAAAGTGCTTAAAAAATTAACTCTTGCTACATTTAGATCTTTGTTGTTATCAATAATAGCTTTTAAAATATTATTTAAATCTTGATTATTATATTTTTCCCACCAAGCCTTGCTTGCATTAAAATCTTCAAAATATTCTTTTTTTATTTGCTCTTGAGATACTTGCTCTAATTTTACTCCTACGCAAGCATTTAAAAAAAAGGCTATAAAAAATAATAAAAATATTCTCATCTCATTCCTTTGATAAAGCGCTAATAGGATTTAAATTTGCTGCATTTTTTGCTGGGAAAAATCCAAAAACCACTCCGATTAAAACTGAACTTAAAAGCCCTAAAAATACTGAATTTAATGAAAGTATCATCGTAAAACCAAAATTTAAAGAATTAAATACTTCAATGATAATAAAAGAAAGTATTACTCCAAAAATAGCCCCCAAAGAACAAATCAATACAGCTTCGATTAAAAACTGCATTAAAATATCTTCTTTTCTAGCTCCAATAGCCATTCTAACTCCAATTTCCCTTGTACGCTCACTTACTGAAACAAGCATGATATTCATCACACCAATACCACCTACTATTAAAGACACTACCGCAATAGAAGAAATAAGTAAAGTCAAAGTAGCAGTATTTTCCTCAATGGCATTTTTAATTGCGTCAGAATTTATAGTGAAAAAATCTTTTTTTCCGCGTTTAATTTCTAAAATTTTTACCATAGCCTCTTCAGCTAAAGCAGGATTTACCTCATCTTTTACCTTAGTTACTATAGCTCTTATTTGCTTATCCCCTGTGATTTTATTCATCAAAGTAGAATAAGGAGTATAAATTTTAATAGTATTCTCATCGGCTCTAAAGCCTTTATTATCTCTTTCTTTTTTTAAAACGCCAACTATGGTTAAAGGCTGTTTGTTAAAAATCACGCTTTTACCTAAAACATCTTTAGCACTAATATTATCAAATAAAATTCTCAAAGCATTTTCATCTATAATGCAAATATTAGTATTATCTTTTATATCCTCATTATTAATAAATCTACCATCTACCATCACAAAACCTCTAAGTCTTAGATGATTTGGCCCTACTCCATAAATTCTAGCTTGCAAAGAATTATTCTTATAAGTTACCACCCCTATTTTGCCTACATCTGCTTCTACTGCTTCTAAATAAGGCAAAGAACTTAAGGTTTTTAAATCACTTAAATTTAGCCTTGTTCTACCTGATCGAATATCCCCCAAACCACGCCCTGAAACAACTTCTATGGTATTAGTCCCAATAGAGCTAATAGAAGCAAGTATGTTTTGTTTGGCTCCAAGTCCTAAAGCAACCACGCAAACTACTGAAGCTATGCCTATGATAATACCAAGCATGGTAAGCAAAGAACGTAGCTTGTGTGCTACAATGGAAGCTATGGACATTTTTAAACTTTCAAAAAGCTGATTTTTAAGCAAATTAAAGCTTTTTTTCTCTTTTGGCATTAACTTAGCTTTTATTTCGTCTGCTTTTTTTACACCATTATCGTTTATAATCTTACCATCTTTAATTTCTATAACTCTTTTTGCTCTAGCAGCTATTTCTCTATCATGAGTAACTAAAACTACGGTGTGTCCTTGCTCATTTAGTTTATTTAAAATTTCTAAAACTATCTTACCGCTTTTAGAATCAAGCGCACCCGTTGGCTCATCTGCTAAAATAAGCTCACCACCATTCATCAAAGCTCTTGCTATGGAAACTCTTTGCTGTTGTCCACCACTTAGCTCATTTGGCTTTGATAGTTCTTTATGATCAAGCTCTAAAAAAGAAAGTAATTCTTTAGCCTTTTGTGATCTTTCATATTTGTTTTTGCCTGCATAAACAGCAGGTAAAGCGACATTATCTTTAGCATTTAAAAGACTAAGCAAATTATATCTTTGGAATATAAAACCAATTTTTTCGCGTCTAATCCTTGCTTTTTCATCTTTACTTAAATTAGTTACTTCATATGCATCTAAAAAATATTTTCCACTACTTGGTTCATCAAGTGTACCTATAATATTTAAAAGAGAGGTTTTTCCACTACCTGATTGTCCTATAATGGCTACAAATTCTCCCTTTTGAATATAAAGATTAATGTTTTCTAAAATAGTTGTATTATTAATCTTTTTTTGTATATTTTCTAAGCGTATCATTTTTTATTTTTACCTATGATAACTAAATCGCCCTCATTAATACCATCTAAAATTTGAGTATTTAAACTATCTTTAATACCTAATTTAACAGGTGTTTTCACACTTATATTATTTGCTTTTAAAATTTCTACATAATAACCTTTTGTATCGCTTTTTATAGCTAAAGTTGGTATAACTAAAGTATTATTTTCTGTTTTAATGGCAATTTCATTTTCTGTACTCATACCTATGCGTAAAAAATTATTATCATTTTTTACAAAAACCCTTGCATAATAATACACAGCACTAGCGCTAGTACTTGAGTTTGAGTTTAAATTTGTATTGCTTGTTGCATCGCTTATGGTAGTATTTGCTGGATCTATGCTTGAAATAGTTGCTTCGTATTTTTTATCAGGTTCATTTAAAATACTAAATTTAACTTTTTTTCCTACACTAATTTTATTAATATCAGCTTCAGCTATTTGCATACGAATTTCCATTTCACTTAAATCAGCCAAACGCACTATACTTGGTGTATTTTGGTTTGCATTTACAGTTTGACCTTCTTCAACTGCTACATTAATAATCTCACCCTTACTAGGTGCAGTTATAGTAGTGTAAGCTAAATCTTTTTGAGCATTTTTTAAAGAAATTTCAAGTTGAGTAGTTTGAGCTTTTAAATCAGCCACATTTGCCCTTAGAGCATAAAAAGTATTTTTAAGATTTTCAAGATTTTCTAAGGAAGTAGCCTTTTTAGCATAAAGCTTTTGTTCTCTTTGGTATTGTTTAGTAGCTATATCAAGAGCGATTTTTTTACTTTCTAAATTTGCCTTTGCACTTTCAAGCTGAGCTTTGGTAATATCTAAATCATTTTGTTGCTTATCTTTATCAATTTGTGCGATTAAATCACCCTCATTAACATGATCACCTAATTTTACATAAAGTTTAGTAATTTGCCCACTAACTTGCGCACCAACATCAACTTGTGTTTTTGCATAAACTTCGCCTATTGCTTCTATACTTTGAGTGATGTCTTGTTTTTTAACTTCATAGGTTAGATAATTATATTCTTCCTTATTTGCAAAAAAGAAAAAATACACCCCTATAATGAGTATAATCAAAAATATACTTAAATAAATTATTTTTTTCATTGTAATCCTTTAAAAACCATATAATAAAACATTTGTATGAAGTAAAAATAAAATTGTAACAATAAAATATAATTTTAACAATTTTAAAGCTTATAAGATATAAGATAAATAAAAAAAGGAAAAATAATGCAAGATTATTTAAATTTAATGCAAAATCGCTCTTCTATTAGAGCTTACACCCAAGAAAAAATTTCTAAAGAGAATTTAGAATATATCTTAGAATGTGCTAGATTATCTCCTAGCTCCTTAGGACTTGAACCTTGGAAATTCTTAGTTTTTCAAAAAGATGAACATAAAAAAGAAATTGCTAAAATAGCTAATAATCAAAGCCATGTAGCAAATTGCGCTGCTATTATAGTTGTAATCTCAAGGGCTGATTTTAAGGATTATTTTGAAGAAAAACTAAAAAAGAGAGGTTTAAGCCAAGAAGAATTAAACAAACGCTTGCAAACTTATAAGCCATTTTTAGATGCAATGGATTTAGAACAAAGTTTTATTTATGCCAAAGAACAAAGTTATCTTGCTATTGCAAATATTATCAATGCTGCTTATAGTTTAAATTTGGGCTCATGTATCATTGGTGGCTTTGATAAAGATAAAATCAATCAATATTTAAATTTAGACACCACTAAACAAAGAGTATCCATGCTCATTACTTTAGGACATACTCAAGAAAATATTAGCACAGAAAAAGTTCGTTTTACATTTAATGAAGTGGTAGAATTTAAAGATTAATCAAATATCAAAACTCCATTTAAATTTTATATAATAAAATAATATTTTTAAAATAAAATGGAGTTTTTAATGCAAGGAAATTTTTTAAAGATTTTTGGCGTATTGCCATTTTTAGCAGTAGCTTTTATTAACGCTTTTGTGGATTTAGGACACAAAATCATTATACAAAACACTATCTATAAATTTTATGAAGATAACACCCAACTTTTTTTAACTGCTATTGTTAATGCTTTGATGCTTTTACCTTTTATCCTTATGCTTTCACCTTCTGGATTCTTAGCAGATAAATTTCCTAAAAATAATATCATGAAAATATCTGCATTATTTTCAGTAATATTAACTTGTATTATTTGTTTGTGTTATTATATTGGAGCATTTTGGCTTGCTTTTGTAATGACTTTTATCATGGGAGTGCAATCTGCCTTATACTCTCCTGCAAAATATGGTTTTATAAAAGAATTAGTAGGAAAAGATCTTTTAGCTATGGGAAATGGAGCTGTCAATGCAGTAAGTATTGTGGCTATTTTAGCGGGTATGGCGGTATTTTCTCTAAGCTTTGAAATGCTTTTTGAGCCAAATTTTAACACTCCTTCGGATATTTTAACACAAATTGCACCTTTGGGTTTTGTATTAATAGCTTTTGCTGTATTAGAACTTTTTTTAGCTTATAAACTTCCTAGCTTAAAAGAAGAAGATAAAAATTTAAGTTTTGATAAAAAACAATATTTCCAAGGAAAGCTTTTAGCCTCTAATTTAAAAACAATATTTTCTCATAAAATCATTTGGCTTTGTATTGTAGGAATTTCACTTTTTTGGGCCATATCACAACTTTATTTAGTGAGTTTTCCTGTATATGCAAAAAACGATCTTTTCATAGAAAATACCTTTTATGTACAATGCTCTTTAGCTTTTTCTGGTATAGGAGTGATTATAGGATCGCTTATTAGTGGTAAGTTTTCTAAAAATTACATCGAATTAGGTCTTATACCACTAGGTGCTTTAGGGATTTTTCTAATGAGTATTTTAATGCCATTTTTAGAAAACTTACTAAGTTATAGTGTAGTGTTTTTTATTTTTGGTTTAAGCGGGGCATTTTTTATCATACCTTTAAACTCTCTAATACAATTTCATGCAAAAGAAAATGAACTAGGAAAAGTCTTAGCAGGAAATAATTTTATACAAAATATTTTTATGTTAGGCTTTTTGGCACTAGCTACTTTTGCTGCATATGCTAAAATTGAAGTGATAAATTTGTTTTATTTTATCATCGCTGTGGCATTTTTTGGAAGCATTTATGTGTTAAGTAAATTGCCTTTTTCTTTAGTGCGTTTATTAATGAGTATAGCGTTTTTTCAACGCTATCATTTATTAGTAGAAGGTTTTGAAAATATTCCTGAAAAAGGTGGAGCATTATTACTTGGTAATCATATATCTTTTATAGATTGGGCTATTGTGCAAATGGCTATACCAAGAAAAATTTATTTTGTTATGGAAAAAAGCATTTATTCTAAGTGGTATATTAGAATTTTTCTTGATAAATTTGGAGTTATTCCTGTTTCAAGTGCTTCTAGCAAATCAAGCTTAGAGCTTATTGCTATGCATATTAAAAACGGAAATTTAGTTTGCCTTTTCCCAGAAGGAGTGCTTTCACGCCATGGACAACTTAATGAATTTAAAGGCGGATTTGAGTTAGTTTGCTCAAAATTAGAAGAGCAAGATGGAGTGATTTTACCTTTTTATATTAGAGGACTTTGGGGAAGTGCTTTTTCAAGAAGTGATGAAGAATTTTCAGCAAGAAATCGCAAAATAAGCAAAAGAAAAATCGCTATTGCTTTTGGAAAAAGCTTGCCAATACACACTAAAAAAGAAGCGGTCAAAGCAAAGGTTTTTGAACTTTCTTTTATTACTTGGAAATCTCAATGTGAAAGTATGCATACTATAGCCAGAGCTTGGATAGATAGCGCTAAAAGAAATTTAAGTCAAATAGCTATTGTTGATCCTTTAATAGGTGGTATTACCTATAGAAAAATGCTTGCTTTAAGTTTGGTTTTTAGTTCTTTTATAAAAAATAAATCGCATGAGTTAAATATACAACCTACCCAAGGAAGCTATGCTCCAAAAGAAGAATGTGTAGGAATTTTACTCCCTGCTTCCATGGCTAGCTCTCTTTGTAATCTAGCTGTATTGCTTGCCAATAAAATCGTGGTAAATTTAAATTTCACAGCAGGTGTAAAAGCAATCAATCAAGCTATTCAAAGTTCTCAAATTCAACAAATTTATACTTCTAGAAAATTTATGGAAAAATTAGAAAATAAAGGTATAAAACTAGAATTTGAAGAGCATGTTAGAATCATTTTTATGGAAGATGTTATCGCAAGCTTTAAAAGACAAAAACTCAAAATCTTTTCTATGCTTGCTTTAGTAAGTATCTTACCTACTTGTTTAATAAAAGCATTATTTGCACCTAATAAACAAAACCTTGCCATAGCTGCTATATTATTTAGTAGTGGTAGCGAGGGAACGCCAAAAGGAGTAATGCTAAATAATCGCAATATTTTAAGCAATATAGCTCAAATTTCAGATGTATTATGTGCAAAAAATGAAGATGTTGTCTTATCTTCTTTACCGCCTTTTCATGCTTTTGGATTAACTGTAACTACTTTTATGCCTTTATTAGAAGGGATTAAAAGCATAACACATGCTGACCCAACAGATGCGCTAGGTGTAGCAAAAGCTATAGTAAAAAATAATGTTAGCATTATGTGTGCTACTTCAACTTTTCTAGGTATTTACGCAAGAAATAAAAAACTTGATGCGATTATGTTTGAAAGCTTAAGGATTATCGTTTCAGGTGCTGAAAAACTCAAAAGCGAAGTAAGAACTGCCTTTGAAATGAAATTTAAAAAACCTATTTTTGAAGGCTATGGGGCCACTGAAACCACTCCGGTTGCAAGTGTAAACTTACCAAATAAATTTGATCCTGATTATTGGATTTTACACCGTGCAAATAAAGAAGGTAGCGTAGGTATGCCTTTACCAGGAAGTGCTATACGCATAGTAGATCCATCTACTTATGAAAATTTAAATCATGGAGAAGATGGATTAATACTCATTGGTGGCCATCAGGTTATGGTGGGTTATTTAAACAATAAAGAAAAAACCGATGAAGTTATCAAAGAAATCGATGGCATACGCTGGTATAATACCGGCGATAAAGGCTATGTAGATGAGGATGGCTTTTTATATATAGTAGATCGTTATTCTCGTTTTGCAAAAATTGGTGGGGAAATGATATCTTTAGGAGCTTTAGAAGAAGAAATTGCTAAATTTATCAATACAGATATAGTAAAATTTTGCGCAGTTGCGCTAGATGATGATAAAAAAGGTGAAATGGTATGTTTATTAGTAGAATGTCAAGAGCAAGACTTTGAAGGAATTTGCGAAGTGATTAAAAATTCTACTATGCCTGCTATTTTTAAACCAAGTAAATATTTTAAAGTAGAACAAATTCCGCTTTTAGGTTCTGGCAAAGTGGATTTAAAAGGTGCTAAAGATTTAGCTAAAATTTTACAAACTCATTAAAATAAGCCTTTGGCTTATTTTAATTCTAAACTAATTTTATAGATAATTTCTTTCATACTTTTTTCTAATTTTTGCATGTTTTGTATCATAAATTCTATAATCTCATCCCAATTTTCTTCATTATAAGAATCAAATTCTTTTTCATACTTTATCCTACAAGCTCTTTTTTCCTCCAATCTTTCCCAAGTCAATGTTTTTCCAAACTGGTTTTCTATTTTTTCTTTATATTCTAAAAAACCGTCAAAAATACATTCGTTTTTTTCTTTATCTTTACTATCTATATAAAGTTCAACCCTAGCACAATCTTTATTAAAAACAAAAGCATAATGGCAAAATCCCACTCCACTTCCTGTATTAATCCAATTGTCTTTTGATGGTTTAGTATTGGAAAATAGCTCAAATTTTTCTTCTTTAATTTTATTTAACAATTTATTCCAAAATTTAAATCTTATATTGTGTCTTTGTTTTTGAGAACTATTGATTAAATTTTGCTCTTGCTCTTTTTTTGCTAGTTTTACGATATATTCTTGTGCTTCTTTTATAGGTATTATTTGCTCTACATTTAAAAAATACTCTTGGTTAAATTCATAAGGTGTAACTCTAAAGCATTGTATAAACAAACCTTGATTAATAAGCCACAAAACCGCTGAAGTTACTTCCTTTCTAAAATTTGCCGCTACTAAAATAATGCGCTGATGTTGATTTTCTATTCTTATATCATCATAATTTTCTTCATCAACACCAAAAAATTCGCATAATTTTTTCTTGTAATTTTCATTTATTAAAAACCGTTGATAGATTTTTTCAATATCACTCTTGCTAAAAGTAGAACAATAAGAAGCATATTTAAGTGCTTGCCAAGTTACATCTTTTCCACTATCATCTCGTTTGTTTTCTATGATTACCAAATTGCCTTCTTTATCCAAAGCTAATAAATCCAATCTTTCATTAGTGCCATCAAAGTCTTGAAATTCTTTCTGTATAATAAGCAAATCCTCACCCAAACAACTAGGATTTTTTGCTATCCATTCTTGCAAATTGTTTCTTTCTGTAAATTTTAAATCTTTAAAACTTTTTTCTGGTAATTTTGTAATAGAATTTTCTATTTTATTTATTTTATACATAAGCTAGCCTTTTTTAAATTTTATTAATGAATTTTACTAAAGTTTTTATATTTCATTATCATTTTTTTGATACATTTACACATTAAAAATATTAAAAAGGGAAATAATGAAAATTTTTGATATGGTAGTTATTGGTGCTGGCCCTGCAGGTATTGCAGCGGGAGTAGAAGCTAAAATAAAAAATAAAGAAGTTATTGTTTTAGAAAAAACTGATGTGATTTGTCAAACCTTAGTAAAATTTTACAAAGAAGGCAAAAGAGTAGATAAAGCTTATAAAGGTTGTGATAGCACAAATCACGGGCATATAAATTTTGAAGATGGAACTAGAGAAAGTACGATAGAAACTTTCCAAAATGCTATCAAAGAGCATAATCTTGAAGTAAAGCTTTCTAGTGAAGTTGAAAGTGTTAAAAAAGATGGAGAAAATTTCATCGTTAGCACTGCAAATGAAAATTATATTTGTAAAAATGCAGTTATTGCCATAGGTAGAATGGGTAAACCGAATAAACCAAGCTATACTTTACCTATAACTTTAACAAAAATCATCAATTTTAATGCAAATTCAGCAAGCCAAGGTGAAAAAATCTTAGTTGTAGGTGGTGGAAATTCAGCAGCAGAATACGCTATAGATTTAGCTAAAAACAATGATGTGACGCTTTGCTATAGAAGAGAAACTTTCTCAAGATTAAACGATATTAATCTAGAGGATATTCAAAAAGCTTTTGAACAAGGTAGTGTAAAAGCAAAACTTGGCATAGATATAACTAGCATTGAAGATGAAAGCGGTAAAGCTAAAGTAAATTTTACTAATGACACAAATGAAATTTATGATCGTATCATTTATGCTATTGGCGGTTCAACTCCACTTGATTTCTTACAAAAATGCTCTATAGAAGTTGATGAAAAAGGTGTGCCAAGCTTTGATGAAAATAAAGAAAGCAATGTAAAAGGATTATTCGTAGCAGGTGATATAGCGAGTAAAAACGGAGCTTCTATTGTAGTGGGTTTAAATGATTCATTTAAAATCTGCGATCATCTTTATAAATGCTAAAACTCTTTCAATATTCAAAAGGCTATCGCTATAATAATGATAGCCTTTTGCTTTTTGACTTTTTATCTAAATATAATTTAAAAGGAAATATCCTTGATATAGGATGTGGTTGTGGAATTTTAGGACTTTTAATAAAGCAAAGATTTCCAAATTCAAATGTTTATCTACTAGATATCCAAGAGCAAAATATCAAACTAAGTTATAAAAATGCCAAAGAAAATAAACTTGAAATTCAAGGCATTTGCGAAGATTTTTTAAACTATAAAAGTGATATAAAATTTGATTTTTTGATCTCTAATCCTCCATTTTATAAAAAAAATACACAAAAAAGCCAAGATTTGCATTTATGCATATCAAGATATCAAGAATTTATGCCACTTGAGAAGATGTTTGCTAAAATAAATACTTTTATCAAGCCAAATGGTAGTTTTTTTATGTGCTATGAGGCAAGTTTTTTGGATGAAATTTGCGCTTATTTAAAACATTTTAAATTAAAACTAGTTTCACTTCAATGTGTTCATACTAATGCACAAACTAACGCAAGACTTGTTTTAATGCATATTAAAAAAAATAGCAAAAGTTCTTGCGCTATAATGCCTACACTTTTTATGTATGAAAATGACATTTTAAATCCAAAAATTAGTGAAATTTATGAAAATACAGGAACTATAAGCTATGATGTGTGAAAAAGGTTTTGATTATTCTTTTGATGAAAGTGCTTGTGAAAAATGCGGCGGAAAATGTTGCACTGGAGAAAGTGGGTATATCTATGCTAGCAAAGAAGAACTAGAAGCTATTGCTAGTTTTTTAAATTTAAACTTTGAAGCCTTTAAAGAACAATACCTCATCAAAGTTGGATTTAAATATAGCTTTAAAGAAGCAAAGTATGAAAATGGCTACCGTTGTATTTTTTTTGATACAATGTATAAAAAATGTTTAATTTACAAGCATAGACCAAAACAATGTAGAACTTTTCCATTTTGGGAGTATTTTAAAACACACAAAGAGGAGTTAAAAAAAGAATGTATAGGGGTTTGCTTTCACTAATTATAGTTTTTATCCTAACAAGCCTTGCTTTAGCTAAAGGTGAAGATAAAATCCTACAAGCACTTATTTATGAAGAGCATGGGCAATTTCAAAAAGCATGTGATATTTATACAAATTTATTTCATGAAAATAATGAAAGTATTTATTTGCAAAAGGCTTTACTTTTAGCTTTAAGTGCCAATTTAAAACAAAAAGATGAGCTTTTAAAAGCTTCTAAAGACTTTTTAGAACACACAGCTATTGCAAGATTAAATGCTTTATATTTTTTTGAAATAGGAGATTATAAACAAGCTGAAGCTATACTTTATAAACTCATTAAAGAAGAACAAGATTATAGAAATTATGAAATATTAGGCGATATTTTTGCCAAAAAAGCTTTATATACTAAAGCTTTAGAGCAATACAATCTTGCTTATAAGCTTTTTGAACATGAAAATTTATTGCTTAAAATAGTTGAAATTAATATCAAAAATAAAAATATCAACCAAGCTAAAAAGGCCTTAGAAGAATTTGTAAAAAGTTCACAATGCACCCTTAAAACATGCACCCTACTTTTAAAAATTTATCAAGAACAAAAAGATCATAAAGCAAGTATTCAAACCCTTGAAAAGCTATATAAACTCAACAATGACATTAAATACATCTACGCTATGATAGAATTACTAGTGCAAGAAAAAAATTATACTCAGGCTCTAAATTTAACCCAAAAATATAACATAGATCCTGATACTAAAATTTTCTTATATACACAAACAAAAGATTATAAAAAAGCTTACGAAATAGCTTTAAAACATTATGAACTTAGTAAAGATAAAAAATATCTTTCTATGGCAGGTGTTTTGGAATTTGAAATTCATATGGATCCTAAAAGTAAAAAAGTCACGGATCCAAAAATTCTAGCCTCTATCATGAAAAAATTTGAACAAAGTGTAGATGTGCGCAGTGATGCTTTATATCAAAACTACTATGGCTATGCTTTAATTGAATATGATATTGATATAGCCAAAGGTATGGAACTAGTAGGCTGGGCGCTTGAACAAGAACCACAAAATCTTTATTATCTTGATTCTTTAGCTTGGGGGTATTATAAACTTAAAGATTGCAAAAAGGCTTATGAAATTTTGCAAAAAACACTGCATGATAAAGAATTTTCAAGCTCAGATGAAAGCAAAGAGCATTTAAAGGCTATCGAAAAATGTTTAAAACAATAGATTTAAAAAATCATTTTTCAAAAACACAAAAAATTCTTGAAAGTAAAAAAGAAATTTTTCCTTATGATATGCTAGGCAGAAGTCTAGCTTCTAACGCCTTTTATCCTAAAGATATTTATACACTTTTACTTGAAGGAAAACTTTCACATTTTTTATATTCTAAAGATTTAAATTTTAATCATGAAAATTTTGATGCCATCATCTTACCAACAAGTCCTTTGCTTAATCAAGACATACAAAATTTAAGTCTTTTTAGACGCTATCATGAAAAACCTATTGTACAATTTGATTTTATTTTTGATGAATATCAAATTTTAGAAAGCTTAGTATATGGGGCTGATGCGTTTATTGTATTTCCCAAAATGCTAAAAACTATGCAACTAAAAAAACTTTATAATTTTGCAATACATCTTGGCTTAGAGGCCATTTTTTACCTTGAGAGCAAAAGCGATCTTAATAATGCTATTTTAGCAGGAGCTAGAATTTTTTTATTAGAAGATGAAAAGCTATTACCTTTGATACCAAAAAACAAAGCTCTTATAAGTAAAAATATTAAAAATCTACATGCTTGCATAAAGGAGAATTGATGGAGTATTTATACGCACCTTGGAGGGATGTTTATTTTAACAATAAAGATAAAAAATTTTGCCCTTTTTGTCATTGTAAGCATGAACTTAATGAAGATGAAAAACTTGGGGTGATTTTTAGAGCTAAAGAATGTTTTGGCATTATGAATAAGTACCCTTATAGTCCGGGTCATTTTATGATTATCCCTTATGAGCATTTAGAAAATATAGAAGATTTAAATGATGATACATGGCTAGAAATTAGCCATTTTGTGCGTATTGGAGTTAAAATTTTAAAAGAAAACTTTCACGCTAAGGGTGTTAATATAGGTATGAATTTAGGCAGTGCAGCAGGAGCTGGCATAGCACCACATTGTCATTATCATTTAATCCCAAGATGGCAAGGCGATACAAATTTTATCACTACCATAGGACAAACTAGAGTTTGCGGGAGCGATTTGGAAAAAGTTTATACCACCTTATGTAAAGCTTTTAAAGACTATGTATAAAGAAGTTGATTTTGAAAATTTTTTAAAATTTAATTTTGATCTTTTAATTGATGCAAGAAGTCCCAAAGAATACAAACTTGCTCATATAAAATCTGCGCAAAATTACTACGCACTCAATGATAATGAATTTGAAGAAATAGGCACGCTTTATAAGAAAAACAAAGGCTTAGCTAAAGCAAAAGGCGCAAGTTATATTTGTAAAAATATGAGCGAGCATATTAATAAAATTTATCAAAATTATAAAATAGGCTCTTTGGTGGGAATTTATTGCGCAAGAGGTGGTAAAAGATCAAAAGCTATTGCTTTAATCTTAGCTGAACTTGGTTATAGGGTTGCAAGATTAGAAGGTGGATATAAAGCTTATAGAAGTTATGTGAGTGAGTTTTTTAGAAAAGATTTAAATATTGAGTTTTTATGTCTTTGTGGTAATACAGCAAGTGGCAAAAGTGATTTAATCCAAACTTTAGATAATGCTTTAAATTTAGAAAAACTTGCTAATCATCAAGGATCAAGTTTTGGTAAAATTTATGGAGAACAACCAAGCCAAAAAGCCTTTGAAGATGAATTGTTTTATTTTTTAAAAGATTATACTTATAAAACTTGTTTTATAGAAGCTGAAAGCAGACAAATTGGAAATTTAACTATCCCGCTAAATTTATACAATAGCATGCAAAAAGCTAAGAAAATTTGGTGTGAATGTGACACGAATTTACGCATTCAAAGAGTTTTAAAAAACTATACTCCAATGGATAAAAAAGTATTTTATCAATGTGTTGAAAAAATATCACCTTATATCAGCAAGGATTTTAAATTAAGACTTTGTCAAAATTATGAAGAAAACAATTTAGAACTTTGTGTAAAAATGCTTTTTGAATATTATGATAAAGTATATAAAAAACCTTCAAAAATTGATTATTTTATCAATAGTTCTAATTTAGATGAAGCTAAAAAACATCTTATGAGTTTAAACTCATAAGATTGTGTTTACAAAGATAATAAAAATAATACTTGAAAGAATTCCAGCAACTGGTAAAGTAATCACCCATGCTAAACCAATAGGTTTCATCATAGCCCATTTAGCATCTTTATTAAATACCCCTATACCTAAAATAGCACCGATTAAAATATGGGTTGAGCTAACTGGAATTCCAAGTTGGGTAGCTAAAAGTATAACAATACTTGCGCCAAGTTCAGCACTAAAGCCTGTTGTTGGTTTAATTTCAGCAAGTTTTGAACCCACAGTTTGAATAACTTCTTTACCCAAAAACCAAAGTCCAATAACTAAAGCTATACCAAACATAAGCATTACAGCAAAAGGAACTGGTGAGCTAGGATTAATGGTGTTGTTTTTAAGTACATCTAAAATAGCAGCAAATGGTCCAAGAGCATTAGCTATATCATTAGCTCCATGTGAAAAAGCAAAACTTGAAGCAGTAAAAATTTGAAACCACGAAAAAATCTTTTCTATAGTCTTATTAACCTGAGTTTTTTTCATCAATCTCACAACCGCTAAAGTAACAATATAAGCAAAAATAGAAATAATCGAAACTATCCATAAATTTTGCATTACATCTAAAGTAGAAACATTATTTAAACCCTTAAATAAAAACATAGAAGCAATAGTCAATGCACCTACACCTGCTATTAAAGGAACATGAAATTTCATTCTTGAGAAAACATCTATGTTTTTTTCTTTTTCTTTTAATTCTTTGATTTTTAACTTATATTCACTTCTTTTTTCATCATCATCTAAAACAATAGCGCTAAGTTCTTTGATTTGCTCTTCTTGGCTTTTGTTTTTTAAATTTTTAAAATATTCTTCTTTAAATGCTTTTTTTTCTTTTTTAATTTCTTTTACCACAAGAGTTATTTCCTCTGATGGCTTTAAGATTTTTTTATAAATATAAGCATAAATTAAATATGCCACAAGCCCGCCAAGCAAAGGCGAAATAACCCAACTCATAGCTATTTTATAAATACCATTCCAATTTACCATAGTTAATGCTTGATCTTGATCAAAAAATACAAAGCCCATAGCAATACTTGAACCTACAATACCTCCTATAATACTATGAGTAGTAGAAACTGGAAGTCCTTTTTTAGTCGCCACAAAAAGCCAAATTCCTGAACTTAATAAAGCTGAGAGCATTACGCATACAAACACCATAGGATTAATTCCATCAGGTAAAACTACTATACCACTTCTTATAGTATTTGTTACTTCCCCACCTGCAAACACAGCCCCGCTTAATTCAAATACCGCTGCAATAATCAAAGCTTGTTTTATAGTAACTGTTTTAGCTCCCACGCTAGTACCAAATGAATTTGCTACATCATTACCACCAACATTAAAGGCCATGAAAATACCAAATACACTAGCAAGGATAAATAATATCATGGAATTATTAGGAATATAATTATATCCCCAAACAAAAAAGCATAAAACACTCACAATAAAAATAAAAAATGCAATAGCATTATCTTTACTCAAGCATTCTCCTTAAGAATTTATTTTAATGAATTAATTTTAGTAACTTTTACTTAGTTTTTTCTTTGATCTTTAAAAATTGCAAAGCAGATTTCACTGCTTGCATATAACTTTGTAAGTTTATTTTTTCATTTTTATAAGCCCTATCATAAGCTGTACCATGATCAACACTAGTGCGAATTATAGGTAAATTTAAACTCACATTAATACTTTTTTCAAAATACAAAGCCTTTAAAGGAGCTAAGCCTACATCATGGTACATACTCACTAAATACTTGCATTTACTTAACGCAAAAGGAGTAAAAGCACTATCAGCCACCAAAGGCTCACTTAAATAAATATTTTCCTTACAAGAAAGTTCTTTTTCTTTTTGACTTAAAAAATCTTCATTTTCTAAATTTTGCAAATTTAACGCACAATCTTTTAAAAATACATTTGCCATTCTTATAGCTTTTTTTATTTCCTGCTCTTCTTCTCCGCCTATTACGCCATTATCACTTGCATGAGGGTTAAAACTCAAAACTCCAATTTTTTCAAATAAAGTGCATTGATAAAAATTAATTAAAAATTGCGCAAGCTCAAAAGCCTTAATCTCTTTATAAACATCTCTTAAAGCCATATGCTCAGTATATAAAGCCACAAAAAGCTCATCACACCCTAACATCATAATAGCATCTTGTTTGAAAAAATCTCTTAGTGCCTCAGTATGACCTTTATAACTCACTCCCCCCATTTGCCAAGTCTTTTTATTAATCGGTAAAGTTACCAAAGCATCTAAAAACAAATGCGTGCAATAACTAGCTCCTTCAAAACTTAAAAAAGAATAAACCCCACTTTTAGCGTCTAAATTCGCAGGATTTAACTCAAAATCAAAATCAATAATTTTACTAGCTTGATATGAAAACTCATAAATTAAAAAATTTTCTTTTTCTTCTTTAAAACTAAATTGTGGTTTTGAAGCATTAGAAATTTCAACTAAATTGATTTTAGATTTAGGATTTATTTTCAAAAGTTTATTTGCTTTTTGAAATAATTCATAATGCACAAAATAATAAGGCTCGCAAATTTTTACTAGCTCATCATGACAAGATAATAAAATTTGCATACCTATGCCATTTAAATCCCCTATACTAATAGCAATTTTTTTCATCTTTTAATCAAAGCTTTCATTTGCAATATAGCTTTTTCTAAGCCTACAAGAACCGATCTTGCTACTATGCTTTGTCCTATATTTAACTCTTCTATTTCTAAAATATCTACAATATTTTTTACATTTTTATAATTAAGTCCATGTCCAGCTGCCACTCTTAAATTTAAACTCTTAGCCAAACTTGCACTTTGTCTTAATCTTTGGAGTTCATTTTCTAAAAGATTTTTGAGTTCATTTTTGCTTAAAATTAATTCAGGCAATGCATAGGAAGTTTGATTGATATTAGTATATAATGCATTATAAATATTAGCATACAATCCTGTATGAAGCTCTATAAAATCAGCATTTAAAGAAGATGATTTATTAATATCTTCTAAATTAGGATCAATAAATAAAGAAACTTCGATTTGCTCTTGCTTTAAAGCACTAATAGTTTCTTGTAGTTTTTCATTATCTAAATTTAAACCACCTTCTGTTGTAAGCTCTTGTCTTTTTTCAGGTACTAAAGTAACGCGCGAGGGTTTGTATTTTAAAGCATACTCTATCATATCAATAGAGCATTCTAAATTCACTACACATTTGCAATATTTTAAAATATTTTCTAAATCAAACTCATTAGCATGGCGACGATCTTCTCTCACATGGATAGTGATTTGATCAGCTAAATTTGCACTCAAAATAGCAGCTTCAAGTAAATCAGGATCATTTACTTTTCTAGCTTCTCTTAAAACTGCTATATGATCGATATTAACCCCTAAAAGCATAAGTTTTCCTTATAAGTTTTTTGCTATTATACTTTAAATTTTTTAAGGAGAGCTAGTGCTAGGTATTGATATGGGTTCAAATACATTAAGAGTTGTTTTAATGGATGAGAATTTTAATAAATTAAAAAGCGAAGAATTTATCATAGGTGCAGCTAAAAATATGCAAAATGACACCATTAACGATGAAGCCATAGAAAGAAT
The DNA here is from genome assembly GCF_025772425.1 of Campylobacter sp. FU_497. NCBI lineage: Bacteria > Pseudomonadati > Campylobacterota > Epsilonproteobacteria > Campylobacterales > Campylobacteraceae > Campylobacter > Campylobacter sp. FU_497. The sequence continues at coordinate 58,009 of NZ_JAKMSC010000001.1, forward strand.
TTTTAGCGCTTTAAAAATCTTAAAAGAAAAAAACTATGATTTAAGTCAAGCCAAAGCAGTCGCAACAGCTGCTTTTAGAAAAGCAAAAAATACTGAGTTTATTTTTGAAAAAATTCAAAAAGAATTTAAACTTGATGTAAAATTAATCGATGCAAAAACCGAAGCAAAACTAAGCATTTTAGGTATGCAAGAGCGTCTTAAAGCTCTTAAGCTTTTTAGAAAAGACCTAAACTATTGTGATTTAGGCGGTGCTTCTTGTGAAATTTCAAATGAAAAGTTTAGTAAAAGTTATGATTTTGGAATTATTAGTTTTTATGAAAGAATGCATTTTAAAGCCATAAAACCAAGTGCTTATGTAAGATTTTTTAAAAAATATCCACAAAATCTTGCACGTATTAAAGATGAAAAATTAAAAATTCATCTAAGCCCCTACCCTGCGCATTTAAAACAACTTGCCCTAAAAGCTTTTAATCTTAGTAAAGATATAAAATTAAAAGGAAATTTTTTCATATTAAATTCAGGAGTACCCACCACACTTTGTGCTTATAAACAAAACATAAAATACAAAGATTACCTAGAAGAAAATGTAAATGGCAAAATACTCAAACGCAAAGATTTTTTTGATTTTGCTTTAAAAATTTGGAATTTAGAACAAGAAAAAGCTAAAATTTATCTTGGGGAAAATAGAAAAAAATACCTCATAGCAGGCTCAATGATACTTTTTGCTTTATTTAATAAGCAAAAGCTCATTGTAATTGATGATGGTGTTAGAGAAGGTGTGTGTATAGCACATTTTAAAAATATCAAATTTTAAAGGAGAAAAAATGGGTTTAAAAGATCAAATTTTAGAAGATATTAAAGAAGCTATGCGTAATAAAGATGATTTTAAAAGAAACACTTTAAGAACGCTTAATGCTAGCTTTAAACAAGTAGAAGTTGATGAGAGAATTACGCTTAGTGATGAAAGAATATATAAAATCATTGCAAGCGAGATTAAAAAACGAAATGAAGCAGCTTTGGCTTTTTCTAAAGGCTCTAGAGAAGATTTAGCACAAAAAGAACTCCAAGAAGTAGCTATTTTAAGTGCTTATTTACCAAAACAACTTAGCGATGAGGAATTAGAAAATGAGCTAAAAAAACTTATAGATAAATTACAAATTAGCTCTTTAAAAGAACAAGGTATTTTGATGAAAGAAGCTAAAGCAGCTTTTGGCGCAAGCGTTGATGGTAAAAGACTTAACGAAATGGTAAGAAAGCTTTTAGCATGAAAAAAGTTTTAACACTTTGCGCCTTAGCTTTAAGCTCTTTTGCTTATACTCAATATGAATTGCATCCTAGCTTTAAAGCTTATTTTAAAGACTGCTCTTTATTGATGGATAAATATTATTATATTAATTGTTATGATTATAATTATAAAGGCACTAAGGCTATTGCCTATAAACTAGAAGCTAAAATTTTAAATCAAGGACACATCAAAAAACGCCCAAGATTTCAAGAAGATACAAATATACCTAAAAAATACAGAACTTATTGGGAGGATTATCTAAGAAGTGGTTATACAAGAGGGCATGTCGTGCCAAATCAATCCATGAATGCAACCCCACAAGCTCAACTTAGCACTTTTTTAATGAGCAATATCACTCCGCAAAAAAAAGATATTAATGCAGAAATTTGGAATGAAATCGAACAAAGAGAAAGATATTTAGCAAAGAAAAATAAAGAATTAGAAGTCTTAAATTTAGTACTTTATGATGATAAACCAAAACACATTAAAAACAATATAGCCATTCCTAGTTTTTATGTCAAAATTCTTAAGGCTAAAAATTTCAGCGAATGTTATAAAGTGCCAAATAATGATAATTTTGCAAGATTTGATAGAAATTATTTTAAGGAAGATTGTAAAAAATATATTGATTAAACTAGAAGCAACAAGGCTTCTAGTTTAGTTTTTACTCAACTTCAGCATCGATTACATCATCGTCTTTTTTCTTTTGAGTGTTTGGTTCTTCTTTTTTATACATATTTTCTGCTAATTTATGAGAAACTTCACTTAAAGCTTTCATTTTACCTTCGATTTCTTCTTTAGAAGCATTAGCATTTTTCAATGTCTCTTTTAACTCATCTAAGGCTTTTTGAATATTTGCTTTATCATCATCGCCTACTTTATCTCCAAGCTCACTTAAAGATTTTTCTACTTGATGCACTAAGCTATCAGCAGCATTTCTAACTTCTACTGCTTCTTTGCGTTTTCTATCTTCTTCTTTGTGAAGCTCTGCATCTTTTACCATGTTGTTGATTTCTTCTTCACTTAGTCCGCTTGAGCCTGTGATTTTAATCTCTTGAGCTTTACCTGTAGCTTTATCTTTTGCACTAACTGTTAAAATACCATTTGCATCAATATCAAAAGTTACTTCAATTTGTGGCATACCGCGAGGTGCTGGTGGAATTCCTTCAAGATTGAAATTTCCTAAAGATTTATTATCACGGCTAAATTCTCTCTCACCTTGTAAAACATTGATAGTAACTGCGCTTTGATTATCTTCAGCAGTTGAGAAAACTTGCTCTTTTTTAGTTGGTATAGTTGTACCTTTTTCGATGATTTTAGTCATCACCCCACCTAAAGTTTCAATACCCAAAGAAAGTGGAGTAACATCAAGCAATAATACATCTTTAACATCACCTTTAATAACCGCACCTTGAATTGCCGCACCTATTGCAACAACTTCATCAGGATTTACTGATTTATTAAGCTCTTTTCCAAAAGCTTTTTTAACTTCTTCTTGTACCAGTGGGACACGAGTAGAACCACCCACCATAACAACTTCTTTTACTTCACTTTTATCAAGTCCTGCATCTTTTACTACCTCGTTAATCTTACTAATAGTTTCAGCAACTAAGCCATCAATCATACTTTCAAATTTAGCTCTTGTTAGAGTTTTAGTTAAGTGTTTTGGACCACTTGCATCAGCTGTGATAAATGGTAAATTAATATTAGTTTCATTAGCTGAACTTAATTCTTTTTTAGCATTTTCAGCTGCTTCTTTTAATCTTTGTAAAGCCATTACATCGTTTTTAAGATCAATACCTGTTTCATCTTTAAACTCATTTGCTAAAAAGTCGATTAACTTATTATCAAAATCATCGCCACCTAAAAATGCATTACCACCGGTTGCCAAAACTTCTACAACATTATCACCTGTTTCAAGCACAGTAACATCAAATGTACCACCACCTAAATCATAAACTACAATTTTTTCACTTTCTTTTTTATCAAGTCCATACGCCAAAGCTGCTGCAGTTGGTTCATTGATAATTCTTAATACATTTAATCCTGCAATTTGTCCTGCTTCTTTTGTAGCTTTTCTTTGTGCATCATTAAAATACGCTGGAACAGTAATAACCGCATCTTCTACTTTTTCACCTAAGAAAGCTTCTGCATCTTCTTTTAATTTCATTAAAACTTTTGCTGAAATTTCTTGTGGAGTATAAATTTTACCTGCTATTTCAATCGCACAAGCCCCATTTCTCTCTGTGATATGATAAGGTAAGCGATTTTTAGCTTCTTTTGCTGCTTCTTCATTGATCATTAAACCCATAATTCTTTTTATAGAATAAATAGTTTTTTCAGGATTAGTAACCGCTTGACGCTTAGCGCTATCTCCAACTAAAACTTCACCTTTATCTGTAAAAGCAACTACCGAAGGAGTAGTATTTTTACCTTCTTTATTTGGGATAACTTTACTCTCACCTCTTTCATACACACTCACACAAGAATTTGTTGTACCTAAATCTATACCTATAACTTTTGCCATTTTTTATCCTTTTTATTAAATTTTATTTTGCAACACTAACTTTTGCTGATCTAATCACTCTATCATTCATCATATAGCCCTTTTGTAAAATTTGGACGATATGATTGCTTTCATGATCAGCACTTTCAACATGAAACATCGCTTCATGTAAATTTGGATCAAACTCACCATCTGCTTCTATTACTTTAACCATATGTTTTTCAAGTTTTTTCAAAAGCAAGTCTAAAGTGTTTTGAACCCCTTCTTTGATTTTCAAACTTATTTCATCATTAGCTTCTACATTAATAGCCGCCTCTAATGCATCAACTACATCAAGCAAATCTTTAGCAAAACTTTCATTTGCATAAATTGTTGCTGAAATTTTTTCTTTTTCCATTCTTTTTTTGATATTTTCAAATTCAGCATTTGCTCTTAAATAAGTATCTTTTAACTCATTATACTCTGCTTGAAGTTTTTCTAATTCATTGTTTTGACTTTCTGAATTTTCCACTGCTTCTTCTAGCATTTGCTCATTTTGCTTTTCTTCGCTCACGCAGCCTCCTTTATAATATTTAACATTGTTTTAAAATCAGAATACACACTACCGGCAAAAACCACATTAGATTCTTTGCCTAAAAATGTACTCTTAAGCTTTAACCCCATAAAACCCTCTTCAAACAAAGGATCAAATTGCAATTTATCATTAAAATAAAATCCAATTTGAGGAGATAAAAGCTTAGCAAATTCATCATTTTGATAAATTTGATAAGCCTTACTCTCATTATATCTATAATAAACCATAGCTTCTTTTAGCATGACAATTTTTTCCAATAACTCTTTAAACTCAACTCTAAAAGCTAAATTTTCAATACTTTTTAGATCAAGCCCTATAAGTCTTTGCAAGAAAATCAAACTATCTTGGCTAAATCTTAAAACCAACTCATTTTGTCCAAAATCAAGTATGATAAATTTATCATTAACCTTAGTAATATCTTGCAAAATAAGCTCATCACCACCATAAACTAAGGTATAAATTTCAAACTTATCAAGCAAAAACTCTAGCAAAGCAAGATCATTAATTACAATCTCATTTTCGCAAAGTTGCTCATACCAATAAGCCTTCATAGCACTAAAAGTTGGTATGCGACCACTGCTAATATGAAGTTGTGTTAATACACCCTCATCGCTTAATTTTTTAAAATAAACTCTTATAGTAGAAGCAGGTATGCTTACTTTATGATTTAACTCATTAGAACCCACAGGATTATTACCCTCTAGATAGGTCTCAATGATGGTTTTTAAAATTAAATCTTTTTTACTATAAGACTTCACTACAAAACCTTAAATTTTTTATTTTAGCACTCAATGTTTTTAAGTGACAAAATAATTATACAACTTTAGTATAATAATGTCAAGTTATTTTTAAATAAAAATATTTAAAATTATTTAGTCTATATAACTAAAGTTTATTTAGCCATTTATATATAATATATAAAAACTTATTTTTCAGTTTTTTTAAAAGAAAAGATAATATAATTGCGTCTAGCAATATTTTTTAAAAGGTTTACAATAATGAAAAATCTTACTTTAAGAGAAAAGCAAGATCTTGAAGCTTATGTGTTTTCCAATATAGAAAGAAAAAAAATGGCTTTAAGTAGAATTTTAAAGTTATATTATTTAAGATTTTTTAGATTAGTTTTTTAATTTATATTTTCTCATACCCTCTTTTGTGAAAGATAAGTCTTTAAAATCAGGGGATGAGATTAACTCCATACAAGTTTTATCCAAATTTTCCATTCCGCTTACTTGCATACTAGCTTGCAAATTTTCATCTAAATACAAATCAAAAACTACACAAGTTTGATCATTAACCTTGTAAAGAATTTTTCCACCTTTTTTCTCATCTAGTTCATATGCTTGTAATTTATCATTTTTACTCATTTTCTTAATTTCATCTGCAAAAGATTGATGTAAGGTATAATAAATCATAAAATCACGCATAATATTTTTAATATCAGCAATTTCTTTTCTTAGTTTTGATAAATCTTTAGCGTATAAACTTATAAATTGCGTATTTAAGTATTCATTTAGACTTTTTTCATTTAAATTTTCACACAGTGGATAAATTTTAACCACGAAAGCCTTATTTTTAGCAAGCACTATATCCACACAAGCTTGTTTGTTTTGTTTGTATTCTAAAAATAAAGCTTGACTTGAGCTTAAATTTAGCGTGTTTTGTTTATTGTAAGCAAAATCACTTAGATCTTCATAGATATTTGCATAAGAAAAAATTCCCATAAAAAGCAATAATAAAATTTTCATTCAAATAAATCTTTATGATGAATTTTTAAGTACTCTACCACTTCTAAGATCTCATCAACTCCTTCTTTTTGAGTATTTTGACAAACCTCATCAATACAATCAATATAAACCTCAATTGCTTTTTCTAATTTTGCTCTTTTTACCCCAGCAAACAAAAGCATTGCCTCTAAAACTATGCTTAATTCATATTGTAAATTTTCTATTTCTTCTTTAAAATCATGATTTGTTTTCATTATTTTCCTTTAATTCTTTGCTTTTAATTAAATCTACAAATTGTGCTTTTATGAAATCATAATTAGAACTATCTTTATACGCAGCAAATAATCCACCGCTAGCATTTTTATGCCCTCCCCCATTGACCAAGCTTTTAGCCATCAAACTCACATCGATTTTATTATTTGCTCTAAAACTTAAGGTTTTTCTTGAACTAAGATCAACAAAAAAATCAAAATCGGGATTTTGCATTAAAAAATCATTTCCAATTACAGAAGTATTGCCTATATTTGAAGTTAATAAACCTTTACTTCCTTTATAAAATACACTAAATTTTTCTTTATTTACACTTAGTCTTTCTACCACAAATTTGGAAATTAAATTGCTTAAAGTATCATCATTTTCTTTTTTAAAAAAAGATTTTTTTAAGCCATGCAAATCATCATCTAAATTAATATGAGCATTTTTTTGATGAATGTATTTTCTACAAACATCAAAAAGATAAAAAAGATATTTGATATTTTCTTGTGCAAACATTACTCTATTGATTTCTTTTGCTCCAGAAACCATACCAAGTAATACTTTTCCAAGTTCAAAGTTCTCATCTTCACTCAACCAAATATCTACTGCATTTACCACATCTACAAATTCTGACAAAGCCTTATTTTCGCCATAACATTTACTAAAAAAATCATAAACAATCTTAGTAGCACATCTTTTATCATCTAAAAAATACCAAGGATATTTTTGCATACACTCTAAGCCACTTTGATGATGATCTAAAAGTAAAAGCTTGATTTTTTTACCTTCTATAGCTTTTTGAAAATCTTCACATTGACTTAAAGTTAAATTTAAATCCGTGATTAAAATCACAAATTCTTCATTAGGATTTTGCTTTAAATCTTCCTCTATATTTTTAAAAATCACATTAAAATTTTCATTAATCTCTTTACCATAATTAGAATTATAAAAATAACAATTCTTAAAATAAAAATCTAGCACATACTGACAAGCATAACCATCTAAATCTGTATGTGAAAGATGATAAATTTTCATATTTTTCCTTTATAAATTAACAACTTTTATGATACCTTCTGTTTCAAATTTGGTATTTTCTGCAATCTCAGCAAAACTTAAAACTGTAATATTAATACCAAAATTAGAACAAATATCAGCGATAAATTTTCTAAGTTGTGGCTCAACACAAAGCAAGAAAGGTTTAATTCTTGTATTTGCCACACTTGCAAGTTCAGCTTTTAAAGCTTCTACCAAAGCGCCGGTTTGAGCTACATTTATCATTAAATGATACGAACCATCTTTAAACTGCACATGCTCCATTAATTTTGCAGCCGCAGCAGCATCAAAAATATAAAAGCTAATTTGTCCTTTTTCATCCACATATAAATTTGTAATTGCTCTTGCTAAAGAGGCCCTTACATGCTCAATAATCATATCCAAACTCTTACTTACTTCAGCTATATCACTAATTGATTCTAAAATTGTAAGCATATCTTTAATAGGAATATGTTCTTTAAGTAAAGCTTTTAAAACTTTTTGAATCAAACCTATGCTAGCAACTCTTAAACAATCATCTACCACGATAGGATAATCATTTTTGATTTTATCCAATAAATTTTGAACCTCTTGTTTGGTTAAAAGCTCTGAAGCATTAGCTTTTATAAGCTCGCTCATATGGGTTGAAATCACACTTGCTGGATCAATTACAATATAACCATTTAACGTTGCCTCATCTTTTAAAGATGATTCTATCCATAAAGCATCAGAATTAAAAGCAGGTTCTTTAGTAGCTATACCTTCGATAGGCTCAGTGATAAATCCACTATCCATAGCCAGATATTTATCAGGATAAATTTCAGCACTAGCTATACCCACACCTTTGAGCTTGAAAGTATATTCATTAGGCTTTAATTGTAAATTATCTCTAATTCTAATTTTAGGCATTAAAAAGCCTAAACTTTGAGCTATATTGCGTCTTGTTGATCTAATACGCTCTGTTAATTCACTTTCTGCTAGCTTGATAAGTCCATAACCTAATTCTAATTCTAAAATTTCTAATTTTAAAATATCTGTGATTTTATTTTCTTCTTCTCTTAAAATTTCTTCCTCACTGCGTTTTTGAGGTTTAGTTTGCTCTTGCTCATCAGCTTCTTGGGATTTTTTAGCTGAAATTGTATTAATTTGAATTTTACCCTCTTGCACTTGTTTTATCATATAACCAAGTCCTAAAAACACTAAAGCCATAAAGCCTAAAGAAAAATGTGGTAAACCAGGCACTAAAGCAAAAATAAACAAAACAAAACCTACAATTAGTAGTGTTTTGTATTCTCCTAAAAGCTGATTAATAGAACCTTCAGCAAAATTATCCTCATCTTTGCTAGCACGCGTAATAATAATTGCAGTTGCTGTTGAAGTTATAAGTCCAGGAATTTGAGAAACAAGTCCATCACCTATTGTTAATATAGTATAAGTTGAGGCACATTCTCCAAGCTCCATATCATGCTGAAAATAACCTATCATAAACCCACCAATTAAATTTACAATAGTAATGATAATCCCAGCAACAGCGTCTCCTTTTATAAATTTAGAAGAACCATCCATTGCTCCATAAAAATTTGCTTCAGCTATGATTTCTTGGCGTCTTGCGCGTGCAGTTTTTTCATCAATCAAACCTGCATTTAAATCCGCATCAATAGCCATTTGCTTACCTGGCATCGCATCAAGAGTAAATCTTGCTTGAACTTCAGAAACCCTTGTACTACCTTTAGTTACAACCATAAAATTAATCAAAACCAAAATACAAAAAACAACCATACCTATAACATAATTACCACCAACAACAAATTCCCCAAAACTTGCCACTATATCACTAACAGCAGTGGGACCTTGATGACCCTCACTTAAAATCATACGCGTTGTGGCAATATTAAGTGAAAGTCTAAAAAGTGTGATAATTAAAATCAACGTCGGAAAAGTTGTTAAATCTGTAGGTTTTGGAATATATAAAGAAATTAAAATAATTAAAACTGAAATTGCAATACTTAAAGCAAGAAAAAAGTCTAAAACTATACTTGGTAAAGGCACTATAATAATTGCTAAAATTGCAATAATTACAGCTACTATAGTTAGACTCTTTGCCTTTAAAATAGGTGCAACAAGCGGAGCAATCCAAGGCAATACTAAGCTAAAAATATCTCTTTTAGCCATTATTTTGAATAATATCCTCTAGAGTAATAGAAACTAAAAAATCATCTATCTTGTTTTGAAGTTTCACTAAAACAGGCATAATTTTACAATTTTCTTCTTTTTGCGAAGGACAAATTCCATTACTACACTCAAAAACATTAATAGATTTTTTCTCTACGCTATTAATAATTTCTTTTAAAGTATATTCACTTGGCTTTTTAACAAGCATAAATCCACCTTTAGCACCCTTATAAGATTTCAAAAGTGCGTCTTTAGCAAGAGCTTGTAAAATTTTTGCTAAAAAACTTTTTGGTATATCCAAAACGTTTGACATAGTATCTACATCTTGCGGTTCTTGAGATTTTGCTATATGAATTAAAGACAATAAAGCATATTCGCTAGCTTTGGTAAATAACATTTGTTCCTTTCAAGTTATAAATATAATATATTATTTTTGGTTATTAATAAAAATTTTTATTATATCAAAAATAAGTATCGATAAATATTAAATTTCATATTTTTTAAAATTCAGCATTTTTTTTGGTTTTTTAGTTATAATTACACCTTTTAATTTAAATACCGCTCAGGAGGTCTATTATGGCTTTAGATTCGGCTAAAAAAGCAGAAATAGTTGCAAAATTTGCTAGAAAAGAAGGAGATACAGGTTCTCCAGAAGTTCAAATCGCACTTTTAAGTGCAAGAATTTCAGATTTAACAGAACACTTAAAAATCTACAAAAAAGATTTTTCTTCTCGCTTAGGTCTTTTAAAGCTTGTTGGTCAAAGAAAAAGACTTTTATCTTATCTAAAAAGAAAAGATTATCAAGCTTACACTAAATTAATCAGCGAATTAAACTTAAGAGATAAATAAGCCTCGTGCTTATTTATCTTTATATATTTTTTATTATATTTATTTACTACTACTTTAATTTAAGCTTTCAAAATTTTGATATTTTATTCACAAGAGTTTCACAATGTGATTTTAGCTTCTAAGCACCTAAAAATAGCACTTTAAGTTTTATAAATAAAAATATTTTTCACATTTAAATTTATTGATTTTTAAAGTTTTTTCACTTTTGCTATAAAAAACCCATCTGCATAGTCATCTGGTAAAACTCTTTTGGCAAATGATAAATCAAACTCATCACTTTTTGAGTAAATAAAATTAACATTAGCTAAATCAAAATCAAGCAATTCTAATTTAAAATTTTCATTTCTTAATGCATTTTCTAAAACTGCTTCATTTTCTTCTCTTAAAAATGTACAAGTGCTATACACCAACTCGCCACCATGTTTTAAAGCTAACAATGCTGAATGCAAAAGTTTTTTTTGTAAATTTGCTATCTGCTTAATTTCTTTTGTATTTTTTTGTATTTCAAAACCCATTTTTGCAAAAGTTGAGCAAGGTGCATCAAGTAAAATTTTATCAAATTTCAAAGGACAAGCTTTACCTATAGTACGCGCGTCTTTTAAGAAGCATTTTACAATTTTAACTTGATAATTTTCCATAGTTTTTTTTAAGGTAAAAAAACGTGTTTTAGATAATTCACAACTTGCTAAATAACCCTCATTTTGCATAAAATTAGCTAAATTTAAGCTTTTTCCACCAGGAGCTGCGCACATATCTAGCACATTCTCACCGGCTTTAGCACCTAAAGTTTTAGCACATAAGTATGAAGAATAATTTTGTATATAAAACTTGCCCTCATCAAAAGCTTTCATTGAACTTAGTTTGCTTTTGAAAATACTAGGTATTTTATAGCAATATGGATCAATTTTTTCAAATTTTATATTTTCATTATTTAAAATTTCTTCTAGTTTTTCATTATTAATAAGCAAGGAATTTCTAAAAATATTAATATATTTTTCTTGATTAAAACTTTGAAGGATTTGTTCTTTTTGCTCTTTTGTATAAATTTCATCTAAAGCTGTATTTAAATCAAGTAAGGCCATAAAAATCCTTTAAAAATAAATACGCAGCTAAAGAATCAAGTTTGCCATCTTTTTTCTTTAAATTCACCATGCCAAGTTCTTGTGCATTTTTAGAACTAAAACCCTCATCAACAAAAAAAACTTCTTTGTCAAAATCAAGTAAAGATATGAAATGCTCTATCCTTTTTCGCATTTCATCTTCACTAGATCCACCTAAAGGAATTCCTACTACTAAAGTATTGATATCATACTCTTTGATATATTTTTTTACCTCATTTGCTGCTTGATTACGATTTTTTCTAATAATAGCTTCAAGTGGCATAGCTATACTTTTATTAATACACAATGCAACACCTATACGCTTTAAGCCTATATCTAATGCTAAAGTTTTCATAAACAAGTTCTTATTTTCACTCCAGAAATTTCTACCAAACCCTCAAGTTCATACTCATAAACTCTATCGCCAAATTTTTTTAAAACTTTTTCTAAATCGTCTTCATGTTTTAAAAAACTTAGTAAATCATCTTCGCTTTGTTCATGATGAAGTTCTCCAAACATTCTTACAAATTCTTCAAAATTGTGAATTAAATTTGCTTTTTTTGTAGCTAAAAGTAGATTTGTTCCTTCGCTTTCATCTTTCTTATGAGGTAATACATATATAGGTTTATTCATACTTAAAGCAAGTCTTGCACTTTGCATAGAACCACTTTTTAAATCAGCTTGAGCTATTATAACAACCTCGCTTAAAGCAATGATAAGTCTATTTCTTAATAAAAAATCATAGGGCTTTGCCTTGTAATTTCCTTCATTTTCACTTAAAGCCAAAGCATTTTCATAAATATTTAAAATTTCATTTGTGTTTGCTTTTGGATAAATCTCATCAAGTCCATTAGCAAATATAGCTATGGTTTGAGGATAAGCTATTTTAGCTGCTTGGATATCCACCCCCAAAGCTCCGCCACTTACCACACAAACCTTAGCTTTTTTTAACAAAGTCACCAATTCAACAAGACAATTTTTAGTATAAACACTCATTTTTCTAGAACCTATAATAGCTACTTTTCTAGCATTTAAAAGCTCTAAATTACCTTTATAATAAATCTTTAAAGGCGGATTTAAAAGATTTTTAAAATCTTCAATATTCTCAATAAATTTCATTTAAATACACAAGCTCAACTGAATTTAACAAATCTTTACTTTGCACTAAAGCTTTAAAAGTCTTTTCTCTTGGATGACCAATAGCGATAGCAAAACCTTTCTTTTTTGCCTCTTCTACTGCTTGTCTGAGTTGGTTTTTAATATATGCTATATCATCTTCATTATCCAAAAAAACATCTCTAGCTATATAAGGTTGTTCAAAATGACTTACTAAATTTTTAGCTTTAGAATTTCCTATGGTTCTTGAATCTACAAAAATAAAATCATTTTGTTTAAAGGCACTAAATAATTTTTCCATAGCCTGCTTATTTGCAGTAAATAAACTTCCTGTGTGGTTGTTAATAAATTTTACTTTTGGAAATTGCTCTTTTACAAAAGCTACGCGTTTACTTATTTTTTGTATATCATCACTAGGGTGTAAAGTATTTAATTCTGCCTTGTCATATTTTATAGCAGCAAGAGGCAAATGCACCATAAAAAAGTCAAAATCCTTTGCAAACTCAGCTGTATAAGGATGGCGTTTATCAGGTGGAAAAAAAGATGGGATTAATTTTAAATTTGTTTTTTTAAGCATATCTACATGAGTGTGACTTGCCATATCATCTATAATAATTGCTAGACGAGGTTTGCTATTTTTTTGCACTAGGATTTGAGTTTTATTATCCTCATTTTTATCTGATATATTTTGCTCTTTATTGATTAATTCTTTGCTTGTATTTTGATCTATTACTTCTAAAATTAAAGTTTGATTATCCTCTTTAGTTTGATTTAACTCTGTATTTACAGGGTTTAAATTTAAAATTTCACTAATGTTTTTATCTAAAAATTCTAATTTTTCATTTTCTAAAGTCAAATTTATATCATTAAAACTAAAATTGCTTTCTTGCTCTTTTGTAGGTGGTAATAGTTCTTTTTTGGTTTGATTATAGTCTAAGGTTTTATTTTCTTCTTTTTTTAAAAACAAAGCTCCAAATGCAAAAAGAAAAATTCCAAACACAATAAGACAAAGTGCTATAAGCACTTTGTATTTTTTATTTATAGTTTTCAAATTAGTTTTTATCTTTATCAACTAATTTTTTAGCGCTAATCCAAGGCATCATAGCACGAAGTTCGCGTCCTGTTTTTTCTATCAAAGAATCATTCATTAATTTACGCTCTGCGTGCATTCTTGCAAAATTTGCTCTTCTTTCTAAGATAAAATCTTTAGCAAAACTTCCATTTTGTATGTCTTTTAAAACACCTTTCATAGCCTCTTTAGTTTCTTTGGTAATAATCTTAGGCCCTGTGATATAATCTCCATATTCAGCAGTATTAGAAACAGAATATCTCATATCAGCAATACCACCTTGATAAATCAAATCTACAATTAATTTCATTTCATGCAAACACTCAAAATACGCCATTTCAGGCTCATATCCTGCTTCAACTAAGGTTTCAAAACCAGCTTGGATTAAAGCACTAAGTCCTCCACAAAGCACTGCTTGCTCACCAAATAAATCTGTTTCAGTTTCAGCTTTAAAAGTCGTTTCTATAATACCTGTTCTACCACCGCCTATAGCACTAGCATAACTTAAAGCTAAATTTTTAGCATTTTTACTCTCATCTTGGTGGATAGCAATTAAACAAGGAGTACCCCCGCCTATACTAAATTCATGCCTTACAGTATGACCAGGAGCTTTAGGAGCTATCATAATCACATCTATGCCTTTTGGAGCAACAATTTGTCCATAGTGGATATTAAATCCATGTGCAAATGCTAGAGTTTTACCTGCTTTTAATTCAGGTTTAATTTCTTCATTAAAAATTTCACTTTGAATTTCATCAGGAGCTAAAATCATAATCAAATCTGCTTCTTTAGTAGCTTCTTTTACGCTTTTTACTATAAAATTTGCTTTTTGAGCTTTTGCCCAACTTTGCCCACCCTCTTTTAAGCCTATGATCACTTCTACACCACTATCTCTTAAATTCATAGCATGAGCATGACCTTGAGAGCCAAAACCTATAATAGCTACTTTTTTTGATTTTATTAAATTAATATCACAATCTTTATCATAATAAATTGATACAGCCATTATGCACTCCTAAAATTAAAATTAAAGCAAAGATTATAACTAAAAAATATAAATTTAATCCTTTTATGATAAAATTTAAGTTTTGAAAAATTACTATAAAGAGTCTTATGAAAGAATTATTTAATCAACTAAGTTATGGTCTAAATGCTAATGAAATTACCAATAAAAACAAGCAAATAATTAGAGAATTATTAACTTGTGATATTATTAAATTTTATAAAAACAAATACTATTTAAAAGATGGCTTTACTTTTGGTAAAATTGACATTTCTGTTAATGGAACGGGATTTTTAGAAAGTTTTGATCCTGCTTTTAAGCGTGATTTGCTCATAGAAAATAAAAATTTAAAAGGAGCAAATTATGCTGATATAGTTGTAGCAAAATTACTCCCTCTTAAAAAAAAGCGTCCAAGTGCTAAAGTTATTTTAATACTTAAAAGAGCCCATGAAACATCTTTGGTTATGACTAAAAAATACGGCGAAGCAGTCCTTGGAGTAAATATTCAAACAGGGCTTACATGTGCCTTAAAAGCCTCTCAAAAATCCTTAAAAGCTCTGCCTTTAGGAACTATTTTAAAAATAGAAAATCATGATAATAATATCACTGAAGTGATAGGGCATATTGATGATGATTTTGTGGATGAAAAAATTTCCTTAGCACTTTTTAATAAAAATGCAATTTTTGATAATTTATGTGAAAATGAAGCAAAAGCTTATGGAGATAAAGTTGATGCAAGTATGTATCCATCAAGAAAAGATCTTAGAAATTTAAATTTTTGCACCATTGATCCAATTGATGCAAAAGATTTTGATGATGCAATTTATTATGATAAAAATGAACATGCCATTTATATAGCCATAGCCGATGTAAGCGCTTATGTGCATGCTTATAGCGCCATTGATAAAGAAGCAAGATCAAGAGGCTTTTCGATTTATTTTCCTCATATTGCCATACCTATGTTGCCAAGAGCTTTGAGTGAAAATATTTGCTCACTAAAACCTAATGAAGATAGGTTAGCATTTTGTTTTAAAATAAGCTTAGATCAAAACAATGAAGTGATTAAAGAAGAGCTTTTTGAGGCTATTATCAACTCAAAACGCCGTTTTAATTACGATGAAGTTGATGAGTATTTACAAAAGCAAGAAGATTTAGGCGCAATCAATTGGCTTTATGAGGTTTTCAAAATCACTCAAAATTTACGAAAAAAACGATTAAAAAATGCTTGTGAGTTTAAAACCCAAGAGTTAAGAATGACTTTAGATGAAAATAATAAACTCATAAAAACACGCCTTGAAAATGACACTGCCTCGCATAATTTAATCGAAGATTGCATGCTTTTAGCTAATAAAGCTGCAGCAAAACTCATTGATATAGGAGTTTTTAGAAATCACTTAAGTCCTGATTATAAAAAAATAGATCAATTACTAGCCGATCTTTCAACACTTAGTATAGATATTAATCCTAAAAATAATGTCATAGAATTATTTAAAGACATTCAAGTCTTAGCAAATGAGCTAAATATAAGAGAAGAAGTAGATAAGCTCATCATCAAAGCGCAAAAAAAGGCAGAATATTCTAGTGAAAATGCGGGACATTTTGGCTTAGGTTTTGATAAATATACCCATTTTACAAGCCCTATTAGAAGATATTCTGATCTTATTTTACATAGACTTTTAAAAGCTAAAATCAATAATGATGAAAAAATGTTTAATTATTTGCTTTTAAACATACAAAGCACTTGCGAGGAATTAAGCTTACTAGAAAGAGAGGCAGATAAAGTTGCTTGGCATTTCATGGATAGAAAATTTGCAAGATGGGCAAAAGAAAATATAGGAAAAAGATTTAAGGCTTTGGTAGTAGAAAATCAAAGTTCATTGCAAGTCAAATTAAATGATGAAATTAAGGGAGCTTTGATTACCATCATAGGTTCAAGGGCAAATTTATTAGAAAATGTAGAAATAGAAATCACTGAAGTAGATATTGTCAGTGCTAAAATTTTTGGCAAAATCACCAAGCATTTTAGTTTAGAAAGAAACCAAAATGTATAAAAATCAACTCCAAAGCTTACTTAATGGCAATAATTTTCCTAATTTTTTCTTGCTTTATGGAGCGGATAATTTCCAAATAGAACTTTATGCTAAATTTATTAAAGACAAATACTCTTTTGATGAGAGTTTAAGATTTTATTTTGAAGAATATGATTTTAAGCAAGCTTATGATTATTTATCTAGCGCTTCTTTATTTAGCGAGAGAAAACTGCTAGAAATCAAAACTCAAAAGAAAATCCCAAGTAAAGAACTCAAGCAACTTTTACAGCTTTGTCAAAATTCGCAAGATAATTATTTTTTACTTGAAATTTATGATGAAAGCTCCAAACAAAGTGAAGCGGAGAAAATTTTTGCTAATAATTTTTGCAGATTTTATAAAGTAAATTCAGCTAAAGAGGGCATGGAGTTACTAGCTTTAAAAGCTAAAGAATTAAATATCAATATCACTCAAAATGCCCTTTATGCTCTTTTTTATAATTTTAATGAGAATTTATATTTAGCAGCTAATGAGTTAAATAAATTTAGTGGTTTAAATATCGATGAAAAAATCATTCAAGAGCATTGTTATAGTTTAAGTACTATTAGCTTTGAAAGTTTTTTTGATAAACTGATGCAAAAACAAGATTTAAGAAACGAACTTGAAAATATTTTAGAAAATTATAATGAAATAGCATTGATTAATGCCTTATATGCAAATTTTTCTAGACTTTTTAAAATTGCATTACATGTTAAAATTTATGGAAATTTAGACTTAAAAGAAATTTTAGGCTATACCCCGCCTATTTCTGTGGCACAAAATCTTCAAAAACAAGCTCTTATGATCAAAATACCACAATATAAACATATCTTTTTGACACTTTGTAATTGCGAATATGAATTAAAAAAGAATTCTAAAATAGAAAAAAAAGAGTTTTTAATCGCAACACTTTTACAACTTAGCTCCATATTAAAAAGTTAAATTAAGAAAACTTATGGTAAAATAAAATTTGCATTTTATGCAAATCCTTGCCTAAAAATTTTAGGCTTTATATCCATAAGGAGAAATTAAATGAGACATTATGAAGTTTTATTCATATTAAAACCGACACTTACAGAAGAAGAAGTAAGTGCTAAGTTGGAATTCGTAAAAGAAGTCCTTACAAAAAATGGCGCAGAAATTGAAAGCGTAGTTCCAATGGGAACAAGAAAACTTGCGTACAAAATTAAAAAATACGAAAGAGGAACTTATTTTGTGATTTATTTTAAAGCTCCTACAAATTTAATAGCAGAGCTTGAAAGGGTATTAAGAATCACTGAAGAAGTAATTAGATTTTTAATCGTAAAATATGAAAATAAAAAAGAAATAGCAGCTTGGGAAAAACTAAGCAAAGGTATCAAACAAAATAAAAAAGAAATCAAAGCTAGCGAAAGTACAGAAGGCTAATTAATGTTTAATAAAGTCGTTTTAGTAGGTAATCTTACAAGGGATATAGAGATGCGCTATGCTCCATCAGGTAGCGCAATAGGCTCTTCTGCTATAGCTGTAACAAGAAGATTTAGTACAAATACAGGAGAAAAAAGAGAAGAAACCTGCTTTATCGACATTAGTTTTTTTGGTAGAACAGCAGAGATTGCTAATCAATACCTTAACAAAGGTAGTAAAGTTTTAATTGAAGGTCGTTTGAGATTTGAGCAGTGGAGCGATCAAAATGGACAAAATAGATCAAAACACAGTATTCAAGTTGAGAATTTAGAAATGTTAGGTTCAACTGTACAAAATAACCAACAAAACAATTTTGACAATCAAAATTATGGCTATAATCAGAATTTTAACCAACAACAAAGTTTTGATCCTTATGCTCAAGTACAAACTAGAACAAACCCATCTAATACCTATCAAAATCCTCAAAAGGAAACCCCTATGAAGGAAATTGATATTGATAAATATGATGATGATACAGAATTACCATTTTAAAGGAAAAAATCATGGCAGAAAAAAGAAAATATTCACGTAAATATTGCAAATACACTGAAGCTAAAGTTGATTTCATTGACTATAAAGATACAGCATTATTAAAACATGCTTTATCAGAAAGATTTAAAATCATGCCACGCCGTTTAACAGGTACTAGCAAAAAACACCAAGAAATGGTTGAAGTTGCTATTAAACGTGCAAGACATGTAGCACTTATCCCTTACATCGTAGATAGAAAAGAAGTTGTTACTAATCCTTTTGAAGGGCTATAATTATTAAATCAAACCCAAGCTTTTAAGCTTGGGAAAATAAAAGGTTGTTTTATGTTTTCAGATATAGAATCTGAAATTTATATAATTTTACTTGCTTCTGTTGCTATTATAGCAGTTTTGAATCCTTTTGGAAATCTTCCTCAATTTCTTGCAATGACTGAGGGCTTAGATGCTGATACAAGAAAAAAACTTTTTAGAAATATCATTTATACTGCATTTTGTATTGTTTTAGTTTTTTTACTTTCTGGACCATTCATCATGAAATATTTATTTAAAATAGATATTAATGATTTACGAGTTGCGGGCGGTTTGATTTTAATCATCATGAGCACTAAAAACTTACTTTTTACTCCATCAAGTTCTCAATTTCAACATTATCAAGGATTAAGCCATAAAGAATTATTGAAAAAAAGTATAGTACCAATGGCATTTCCTATGCTAGTAGGTCCTGGAACACTTTCTACTATAGTGGTTATTTCAGAAGATCAAAATTTAGCTATAGCTATAGCTTCTGTATTGCTTACCTTTGCTTTTATTTTTGTTTTATTTCACTTTTCAGCTACTATTGAAAAAGTCATAGGAAAACTTGTGCTTTATGTTTTTTCGCGCATTGCTTTAGTTTTTATTATGGCTATGGGAGTAAAAATGATAGCTATTGGAGTTCAAACTTACATTCAATCTAATTTAGGATAAACAAAAAAACTTTTTTGTAAAAACACTTCTTCATTTACTGCTTTATTGTCATTTAATAACACGCTAATATTTACCGCTATAATGCTTTTTGCATTAGTATCATTTGCTATCAATTTATATCCTTTACACTCACCCAAAGGATAGGCATAATCAATTCGTATTTTTATATTATTATATTCAAAATTATATTCATTTAAGCATTCTTTACCCTCTAAATAGGCTTGATATAAAAAATATTTAGAAAGCTCTTTTACATCATGAAGTAAAATCTTTCCTTGAGTATAAAGAGTTAAATCTTTCATAATTCTTGGAGAATATGAAGAAATTTTTATTACAAATGCCATAACAAAAGAGATAAATAAAATAAAAGATATTGTATAAACCATAGCAAACGATTTTTTCATAAAAACATCCACTTTGATAAACATTCATTTTGACTTTTATCGCATATTAGAACTTTTAGCGTCTTATCATCTTGCTTGAAAATAAGCTTTGAAATATTTTGAGCTAGTAAAAAAGATCGTTTGTTATGATTTAAATCATCTATTTGTATATAAATATTTTCATTTTCTAAATATACTCTAACATAAGCATATAAAATAGTATAAAATCCACTAAATTTCTCATTAATAAAATGGATTTTCTCTCTATCACTAACTAGCGCTTTATAAATTTTTGAATTTTGTATATCATAAAAATACATATAATCATTAGCATATATTTTTAACTTTTTTTCACTATGCATATCTTTATAATTACTTAAAATTCCTTTAGAACTTCCATTTTCTATAAAATGCAAATTGCTTTTTGGACTAAAAAAACTTTCATTGTTTTCTAAAATAATGCCACTAAAGTTTAATTTTTTTAATGACAAATCGTAAAAAATATCATCATTTGCACTCATATAACACTCAAAAGAACTACTTGTCAATGTCACATTTAAACAAGAATGATAAATTTTTTCCATACTAAGCAAAGTTTGGTTTAAATTTAAAAATACTGTGTTGGAATTTTTAATTTTGTAACTATGATTATAAAGATGTATGGCCGGATTACTTAAGATAATAATCAATACACCCAAGATAATAAGGCTTAGTGTAAGCTCTAATAAACTAAAAGCTTTTTTCATCTATAAAAGCTTCTTTATAGGATAAATCTTTTATTTTTAAAGATTTGAGTTTAAACTCATCACTAGTGTATTCTAAAAAATTATAAGTGTTTATATTTACTTCTTTTGCTTTATATGAAGGATTTTGCATAAATAATTCTTTTTCTTCATTAAAAAGGATTTGATTTTGCCATATAACATTTAAAGATTTATTTGCAAATATAAGATAATAAGATCCAAAAACAAAAGATAAGATTACAATACAAAAAGCAAGCTCTAGGAGACTAAAAGCTTGCTTCATTTATTTAAACTTGCATTAAAAGCTTCAAAAAAAGTACCGCGCAAAGCTCTTTTTTCTAAAGCCTCAACCCCTCTTATAGTCACCCCTGCTGGAGAACAAATTTTTTCTTTGATAATAGCAGGATGTGTATGGTTAAACAAAGCACTAAAGCTTTCAAAACTTGCACGAGTAAGCTCATAACTAAGCTCATTTTTTAAACCATTTTTAACACCTGCATTTGCTAAACTTTCTGCTACCAAAGCCAAAAACGCAGGAGCACAGCCACTTAAAACCATAGCCACATCAAATTCTTTTTCATTTTGCAAACTTATGGCTTTACCAAAAGTATTTAATAACGATAAAATTTCATCTTTATATAAATCATTTTCCATCAAATACGCAGTCGCTGAGGCTTTAAATTCAGCTGCTGTATTTGGTATGATTTTTATATAATTTTGCGCATTAACACAATGAAGTTGCTCAAAAGTAGTATTTGCTAAAACTGAAATAAGCCATCTTGCCTTGCCTTTTAATTTAACAGCTACTTCTTCTAAAGCATAGGGTTTAAAAGCCAAAATAACATTTTTATTTTCCATATCAAACTCATCATACGATATGACTTTAAAATTTAAACTACTTGCTTTTTTTAAATCTCTTGCAACTATTATCACTTCATAAGCATCACTTATGCCTTTAGCTATAGCACTTGCCATAGCGCCATTTCCTAAAATATAAATTTCAGACATTATTTTGTTTGTTTAATAAAAGCTGAAATCTTTTCAGACTGAAAATAATTAGGATATTTGCTTGTATCTAAAATCACTTGCACTAAAGAATTATTATCATAATTCATAACAACAGGTGCTAAAAAATTAACTGTAGATTCTTCTAATGGCTCATTAATAGCCACTATAACAAATACACCAAAATTAGTTTGTTCATTTAAAGCTAATAATTCTTGATAATAATCAGGTACTTCAAAATCATAATCAGGACGGATCATATAAGGATCAATCATCACAAAAGAAAAATCTTTACCATCAAGGCTTTTAAGTCTATAAAAAACCTCATCTATTTTGTAAAAGTTCATATTTTTGGTATCTTCAAACCCCAAAATAGGACATTTAACTTCTAAGTTCATTTTGCCTCCTAAAATCTATTGACTAAGAAATTACAACACATAAAGCAATTTTAGTTCCAACTTTTTAAATTGCGCTAATTAAAACTTTTTAATTATAATTTTAATTTAAAAATTAACATTTTCATAAACATAAAAACACTATAATTGCAAATTATTAAATTTATAAGGTAACACCATGAAAAAACTTTTTATTTTTTCGCTTATTATCGCAGGTTTATTTTTAGGAGCATGTAGCTCAAAAAAAGCTGAAGATTTATATAATCTAAGTTCTATGGAATGGTATCAACAAATTATAAAAGATTTACAAGAAAAAAATCTCGAAGCAGCTGATAAACATTATACTTCAATGGCAGCTGAGCATATTGCTGATCCATTATTAGAACAAACTTTGCTTATATTAGCTCAAGCTCACATTAGTGAAGAAGAATACGAAATGGCAAATTTTTATCTTGATGAATACTTAAATAAATTTGGTGATTCAAAAAATGTAGCTTATATAAGATATTTAAAAATCAAAGCCAAATTTGACTCTTTTGCTGTACCAAATCGCAACCAAGCACTAATGTTAAAAACAATAGAAGAAATCAATGAATATAATCAAAACTACCCTAATGTGCAATATAATGATTTAATTGACACCATGCTTACTAAATTTAATCTTGCAGTTTTTTACCTTGATACTAGCATAGCAGAGTTATATCAGAAAAAAAACAGAGAGCAAAGCTATGAAATTTATAAGCAAAAAATAGAAAATTCCGATTTTAATAAAATCGATATGATTAAACCAGAACTTCCATGGTATAGAAAAATATTTGAAGAAGGTATAATGTAATGAAATTAGAAAATACTCAAAACTATCCGACAAAACTTCCTGTTCTTGTGGAAGATGAGCTTTTTTTATACCCTTTTATGATAACACCAATTTTTTTAAATGATATGCAAAATATCAAAGCCTTAGATACTGCTTTACAAAATGAAAGTATGATTTTTGTGGCACCATCAAAAATTGAAGGTGGACGTGGTTTTGATGATATTTATGATTGTGGTGTTATTGGAACTATTATGAGAAAAGTTCCACTACCTGATGGTAGGATTAAAATTTTATTTCAAGGTTATGCTAAAGCTAAGATTGTTGAAAAAATTTCAGATGATCCCTTGCTTGCTCTAGTTGATTTAATCCACCAAGAACCATTATGCAACACAAAAAAAGAAGCAATTATCGAAGTGGTAAGAGAAAAGGCTAAAGCTTTATCGACTGTAAGTCATTATTTTCCACCTGATCTTTTAAGAACCATAGAAGAAGATGTTGAGCCTAGTAGAATTTGTGATTTAATACTAAATTCTATCAAAATAAAAAAACAACAAGCATATGAATTTTTTATCGAAACTAATTTAGAAACCAAGCTTTTAAATTTAATTGATTATTTAGCTAAAGAAATCGAAGCAAACAAAATCCAAAAAGAGATCAAAAACAAAGTTCATTCTAAAATAGATAAAGTCAATAAAGAATATTTCCTAAAAGAGCAACTCAAGCAAATTCAAAGAGAGCTTGGAAGTGACATACAAAAAGAAAGCGAAGTAGAAGAATATAATAAAAAATTAGAAAAGAAAAAAGCTTTTATGTATGAAGAAGCTTATAAAGAAATCAAAAAACAAATTCAAAAATATGAAAGAATTCATCAAGATAACTCAGAAGCCTCTATGGTACAAACTTACATAGAAACGGTTTTAGACATACCTTTTGAACACTCTTCAAAGAAAAAGCTTAATCTAAAAGATGTGTCTTTACAGCTTAATAGCGATCATTATGCATTAGAAAAACCAAAAGAACGTATTGAAGAATACTTTGCAGTTAAAGAACTTTTAGAAAAACGCAAAATTAAAGATAGAGACGGTGCTAAAGTTATCTTGTGTTTAGTTGGGCCTCCAGGTGTTGGTAAGACTTCTTTAGCAAATTCAGTTGCAAAAGCATTAAAAAGAGAATTAGTGCGCATAGCTTTAGGTGGTTTAGAAGATGTAAATGAATTAAGAGGACATAGAAGAACCTATATAGGAGCTATGCCAGGACGCATTATACAAGGACTTATAGAAGCAAAACAAAGTAATCCTGTGGTTGTACTTGATGAGATTGACAAACTAAGTCGTAATCATAGAGGAGATCCAAGTGCAGTTTTACTTGAAATCTTAGATCCTGAGCAAAATACTAAATTTAGAGATTATTATCTAAATTTCAACATTGATTTGAGTAAAATCATTTTCATAGCCACCGCAAATGATGCTAGTTTAATCCCACCTGCTTTAAAAGATAGAATGGAATTTATAGAACTTAGCTCTTACACTCCTCAAGAAAAATTCCAAATAGCCAAAAATTATCTCATACCTGATGAAATAAAAAAACATGGATTAAAAAAAGAAGAAATTAGCTTTGATGATGAAGCTATAGAATTGATAGTCAATGAATATACCAGAGAATCAGGTGTAAGAAATTTAAGAAGAAAGATTGCGGAAGTTTGCAGAAAATGTGTTAAAAAACTTCTTTTAGAAGAAAATACTAAACACATTCAAATCAATACTGAAAATTTAAAAGATTTTTTAAGTAAGAAAGTTTTTGAGATAGAAAAACATGAAAAAGAAAATAAAATCGGTCAAGTAAATGGACTTGCATGGACTGCAGTGGGTGGAGATGTTTTAAAAATAGAAGCCATTAAGATCAAAGGTAAAGGCGAGTTGACTCTTACAGGAAGTTTGGGTGATGTGATGAAAGAATCAGCAAAAATTGCTCAAAGTCTTATTAAAAATTTAATTGATGAAAAGCAAATCAAAACGCCAAAAAATCTTTCTTATAAAGAAGATGAAAGCATTTATAATCAATACAATCTTCATATTCATGTTCCAGATGGTGCAACACCAAAAGATGGACCAAGCGCAGGTATAACAATTACCACAGCCATTGCCTCTATTTTTAGTGACAAAAAAGTAAGATCTGATGTTGCAATGACAGGAGAGATTGACTTGATGGGTAATGTTTTACCAATAGGTGGCTTAAAAGAAAAATTAATTGCTGCTTATAAAGCTGATATTAAAACGGCTATTATTCCACACAAAAACTACGAAAGAGATTTAAAAGATATCCCAGAAGAAGTAATAAAAAACATGAAAATAATTGGGGTAAAAACTTTAAATGAAGTATTAAAAATAGCTCTTGTTTAAAAAAACTAGAAGCTCATTAAGCTTCTAGTTTATCCATAATAGCTTTACTTTCTTTTTCTAACTCTTGTATATCATAAACTATTGCATCATATGTATCTTTATCAATATTTTCATTTTTAGAAAGTTCAACCGCGGTATTAGCTTTATTTTGTATCAACTCACGTTTAATATCTAATTCCTTAGGCGAAACAAGCGAGCAAAATACACTTTGAGCATCTTCATCTTTACATAAAGTAGAAATAGGATCTAAGTTTTGAAGTTTTTCTTGTGATCCATTAAGTGTTAAATACACATCAGATTTATATAAAATATGATCTATCTTCATAGCAGAAAGAGTTAAATTAGAAGCAAAACCCACAAATTCTCTTCCTAAATGCAAGCTTTTATCTTCAAGCTCTTTAAATGCTTTGCTAAAATCTAAAATTTTAGTATCCGAAGAATTAGCAATATCATAAACTTTTTCACTATTTTCTTGTATAGAGCCAATCTCTTGATTCATTACTTGAATTGCCAAGGTAATCTCGCCAGTTGCTTTTTGTGTTTTTTCAGCAAGTTGTCTTACCTCATCTGCAACTACCGCAAAACCTCTTCCATGCTCTCCTGCACGTGCAGCTTCAATAGCTGCATTTAAGGCAAGCAAATTTGTTTGATCTGCTATATCTCTAATTACACCTACAATAGAATTAATATTTTGAGAATTTGAAACAAAAGTATTAATCACGCCTTTACTTTCTTCGGCAACCTCCATCATCATATCCACTGAAGATTTAAGCTCATCGACTTCTTTTCCATTTTTTTGCGCAGTATCTGAGATAACCTTAATATCTCCAAAAACTTCCCTCATTAGTTTTATATTATTATTTAAAGCATTAGAAACATTAATCAAATTTTGATTTTGATTATTTAAACTTAAATCCATTAATTTTCTTGATAAAGCATTTTTAAAAACAGACTTTCCTGTTTTTTCTATATCATCTAATGCTTTATTGATGAATTTAATATTATGAACAAAAATCCCTTTCAATCCCTCAGGAATAGCTCTTCTAAAATACTCCCCTTTTTGTGAGCAAGCAATAGAAGTATTAATTTCTCTCAAATAAGCCTCTAAGCCATCTATGGTATTGTTAAGATTATCAGCAATTTGTTTAAGTTTTTTGTCGCTACACTTAATATAAACTACACGTCCATCAAAGTTTCCATTTTTTAATTCTTTACTTAAATTTAAAATTTTATCCACAAATTGTTCATTGGAATTTTCTAAATAAGCACCAAAAACAAATACTAACAACAAAAGCGCGAAAAATCCTACTGAAAAATATTCTTTAAAATATAAAGCACAAAGTATTGCCAAAACATTTAAAATAACTCCACTATATATTATTTTTTTCATCATCCACCTCACTATTTTTGAAGCTCTAAGATTAGTTGATTATAACTCATACCATAAGAATTAACTATTTTGACAAGTTCTTCTACACCAGCTTTTATTCCACCGCTTTTTTCTGCTTCTAAAAGAATTTTATAAACTTGCTCTATGGTCGGTATAGCTTCTCTTTTAGGTTTTCTTCTTACTGAATAATAATTTATAATATTTCCTTGATCATCAAATGAGGCTGTAACATTAGTAAAAACCCAATAATAATCATTTTGTTTGGTTTTATTTTTCACAAAGGCAAAAATTTCTTTTCCATCTTGTATATAATCCCACAAACACTTAAAAACCGTTCTTGGCATATCAGGATGACGCACTATATTATGAGGTTTATATAGAATTTCCTCCATTTTATAACCTGCGTATTTTAAAAAGTCATCATTAGCATAAATAATATCCCCTTTTAAATCTGTTTTAGAGGTTATTAGTGTATCTGGCTCTAAAATTTTTTCTTGCGACATTTTTTTCCTTATTATTTATTTACAAAATATTATATTTCATTTATCATAAAATTTCATTAAAATTAAAACCTTTATCATAAAGTATCTTTCTAACTAATTCTTGATGCTCCTTTCCTTTAGTTTCTAAAGTAATTGAAATCATCGCATCGCCATACTCAAGCTTAGTTGAAAATCTATCATAATCAATTTTAACTATATTAGCTTGTGCTTCTTTAATAGCATCACTTAAAGCACTCAAAGCACCCGGCTTATCAATCAAAGTAACATTAATAAGCATTTTTCTAAAAGCTTTAAATAAACCTTTTTCTATAATGATATTTAGCATTTGCACATCGATATTTCCACCACTTAAAATCACTCCGATTTTTTTATGGTTTTTCAAATCTATTTTTTTATGCAAAAGTGCGGCAACTGCTGATGCTCCTGCTCCTTCGACTGTAATTTTATGCTTTTCAAGTAAATACAATACTGCATTAGCTATTTCTTCATCATCAACTTGAATAAAATCATCAACACATTCAAGAATAATATCAAAATTAATTTTATTCACATCACGCACTGCTATGCCATCAGCTATAGTTCTAACAGCTTTTGAATTAATCATTTTTTTGCTTTTAAAACTCTCATACATCGCAGGAGCTCCCTTAGCACTCACTCCGATGACTTTTATAGCAGGATTAATTTGCTTAGCAGCACTTGCCACTCCACTAATCAAACCTCCTCCACCAACTGGAGCTAAAATCATATCCAAATCACTTATTTCATCAAGCATTTCAAGCATTAAAGTGCCCTGTCCTGCTATAATACTTTCATTTTCAAAAGGATGAATAAAATTTAAATGATGTTCTTTAGCATAATTTAGTGCATAAGCATAAGCCTCGTCAAAATTATCCCCTTTTAAAATCACTTTTGCACCTAAATTTTTAGTCGCACTTACTTTTAATAAAGGCGTAGCTTCAGGCATAACAATCACAGCTTCTATGCCAAATTTTTTAGCACTAATTGCTACTCCTTGTGCGTGATTTCCTGCACTTGCAGCTATTACACCTGCTTGTTTTTGTTCTTTAGTTAAATTAGCTATTGTATTATAAGCTCCTCTGATTTTATAAGCACCTGTTTTTTGCAAATTTTCACATTTTAAAAAAACATCAGTTTCTAAAAACTCACTCAAAAAAGAAGAATGCACAAAAGGGGTTTTTAATACAAAATCTGCAATTTTTTGTTTCGCTTGATAAATTTTATTTAATTCAACCATGATTATCCTTTTTGTAGTTCTATTTTAATACAACGATCTTGAACGCAATTTATACCATATTTTTTACATTTTTGCATTATTTCTTCATTGATAATGCCAAGTTGCATCCAAAAATTTTTAATCTTTTTACTTAAAAGGTCTTCAAAAATTTCATTTGCAAAACTTGCTTTTCTAAACATTACAACCGTATCAACCTCAAAAGGGATTTCTTTTAAGTTTCTATAAACTCTTTCATTTAAAATAAAATCTTCTTTAGGATAGATGGGATAAATTTTATAACCTAAATCTTGTAAATATTTACTTACAAAATGAGAAGGTTTATCTTGATTAGGGCTAAGTCCTATGATGGCTATATTTTTCATAGTACTTAGTATTTTATAACTATCGCACAATGCTTTTTCCTTTTTAAAGCATTGTATCTAAAATCAAATTAATAAGAAGCTTTTTTTACAACCAATAAACAATACAAAATCAAAGCCATTGTAACTAATAAAGCACAAAAAGCGTAAACATTAGCAAAACCTATACTTGGCTCTATAATGCCTAGCAAATAAGGACTTACTCCTATACCAAAATCTAAGGCTATAAAAAATGTAGAATTAGCCAAGCCCATTTTTTCTTTAGGTGCAAGTTTTATAGCTAAAGCTTGAGCGCTTGAAGTAGCATTAGCATAACCTAACGCACAAAAAACTCCAGCTAAAATAATCATATAAAAATTTAATGCAAAAGCAAGTAAAAGCAAACACACTATAAAACTCAAAAAGGAAAAAATCATCACAATGTTAGCACCATATTTATCAAACACTTTACCAGCAAGTGGTCTAAAAACCATAGAAAACCCAGCATATATTACAAAAAACATAGATCCAGCAAAAGCTAAATTTAAACTTTGGGTATAAGCACTCATATAAGCTATAATAGCACCAAAAGGACATGCGAGTAAAAAAGTCACTAAGGCTAAATTTAAAACTGATTTTTCAAAATAATTATAAATACTAAATTTTCTTTTTGTATGATGATGTTTTTTAAATCTTCTTACTTTTAAAAAAATAGATAAAACTAATGCAAAGACAATACTCAAACAAGCTATTAAAAAACTAAGCCAAAATTGATTGATAGAGTCAAGTTTTATAGCCAAAAAAGGCCCTAAGGCTGAAGTTAAAACAACGCTTGTAGCATAATATCCTATTCCAACTCCTCTTTTATTGCTAGGTATTATCCTAGCAATAGCTACCCCACAAGCACAAGAGCAAATTCCATAACAAACCCCTGCTAAAAAGCGTATTAAAATTAAAAAATATACATTATAAAATTTCAAATACAGTAAATTAATAAAAAGATAAAACAAAAGTGAAAATACTATAACCTTTTTTATATTAACATCATCGATTATAGAACCAAAATAAAGTCTAGAAAGCAAAGCACCTATAACAAAAGCTCCCATGATAAGACCTGCGGTGCTAGTTTGAAGGTTTAAAACACCTAAAACATAATCTGTACTAGAAATAGTACTCATATAAAAAACAAGACAAATAGCAAAATTTATCCCAAAAATACAGAAAAAATTTACATTAAATAAATTATATTTTTTACTTAATCCCATGAAAAAACCTTTTAAATTTTCTCATTGATATAATCAAGTAATTTTAAAAGTCTTTCTTGATCTTTTACATCTAAGATATCTAAAATATTTCTTTCGTATTTTCTTATATAAGCATTTGCATCTAAAAAAATTTCTTTACCTTTAACGCTTAAAGTAATGATTTTTTCTCTTTTATCATCTGCTTTTAAAAACTCTATATATTCAAGTTTTGCTAATTTAGAAACAACTCTAGAAAGTATAGCTTTATCCATCTGATAAAACTCACATATTGGAGCTAAAGTGCTATAACCATGCTGATTTAAATATACAAAAACCCTCCAATCACTTGATTTTAGTCCAAAGGGTTTTAAAATTTCATTGACTTTATAGAGTATTTTTCTATTTGTATAAGTAATTTTTTGAAATAAAATAAGAAATCCTTTATAAAAATTAATTGATTAAATCAACTATTTTTATAATAACAAAGCTTGTATAAATTCTAACTTATACTAAGCTTTTATTCTTAAATGTACCCCACATTCAAGATGAGGAGTATTAGCAAATTGATCAAAAAAAGCTAAATTTAAAATTTCATGACTTTGACATAAGATTTCAAGATTTTCTTTTAAAGTGATAGGATTACACGAAATATAAATGATATTTTCATAATTTTTAATAAGTTCAATCACGCTTAGATCAAGCCCTGCTCTTGGAGGATCAACCAAAACATGAGATATTTTAAAGCTATCTAAATCTATACCTTTTAAGCGGTTAAATTCTCTTTCTTTTTTCAAAGCTTGACTTAACTCTTCACTAGAAAGCCTTGTAAAAGTTATATTTTCAATAGAATTTAAAACGCAATTTTTTAAAGCAAATTCGATATTTTTTTTAGAAATTTCAGTTGCTAAAACTTTGTTAAAATTTCTTGCTAAAGCTATAGTAAAATTTCCATAACCACAGTAAAGCTCTAATAAATCTTGTTTAAAATCACTTCCAATACAAGATATAACCCATTCAATCATCTTTTCATTGATAAAAGTATTAGGCTGGATAAAACAATCATTATTAAACTCATATAAAAATTCATTTGTATTGATTTTTAAAGCTTGTCTTAAATTTTCCCCATTAAATATAAGTTTTTTACCCCTGCTTCTTGCTATGAGTTTGAGATTTAATTTTTCTGCTAATTCTTGTAAATCTTGTGCAATTAACTCTATATTTTTATGGAAAAGTAAAGTTATACTTAAATCTAATTTTGTAGCTAAAAACTCTACTCCAAAAAGCTTTTGTTTTAAATTTTCATTTAGATTATTTAATAAAATAGGCATATGTTTTTGAATTTTTTCATCTGCTATATCAAATTTTTCAATAGGAATTTTTTTCTTATTTTCAAACATTGCATAAGAAATTTCCCCATTTTCATGATGATATATAGAAAATTCTGCCCTAGTTCTATAAGCTTTTAAAGGTGATTCAAAGCACTGAATTTCTCCATCATATAAAGAAGAAAACAATGCTTTATTTAAAGCAATTTTTTCTTCAAAATGCATCTATGCATCTACCTTTTTGCCAACTACAAAAAGTAAAGCTATCATAGCTAAGATTCCAAAAACAAGCCCTAGCCATACATTAAGTCCTAGTGCTACTGGTAAATAACCACAAAGAATACTAATAGTACAAACACTCAAAGCATAAGGCATTTGCGTGCTAACATGAGCTAAAAGATCGCACTTACTTCCCATAGATGAAAGTATCGTGGTATCAGAAATTGGCGAGCAATGATCTCCAAAAATAGCTCCTGTTAAAACCCCTGAAATATTAATAATCATATATTGGTGCAACTCTGCTCCACTTAATTCATTATGAACCCCAACAGCCATAGCTAAAGGAATAGCTAAAGGCATTAAAATACCCATAGTCCCATAACTAGTTCCTGTTGAAAAAGAAATAATAGAAGCAAAAATAAAAATTGCTGTAGGAAGCAAGTAAATAGGTGTTTTATCTGAAAATAAATCAATTAAATATTT
This sequence comes from Campylobacter sp. FU_497, assembly GCF_025772425.1. Lineage (NCBI taxonomy): Bacteria > Pseudomonadati > Campylobacterota > Epsilonproteobacteria > Campylobacterales > Campylobacteraceae > Campylobacter > Campylobacter sp. FU_497. The sequence continues at coordinate 90,163 of NZ_JAKMSC010000001.1, forward strand.
AGAAGTTCCTAAATCCTTAATCACAGAAGCTAACGACCACGCACAAAGTAAAATAATCACAGTCATAATCATAGTTCTCCAACCATGAGTCCAAACCGCAATAGCCTCTTTTAAAGTAAATATTTTTCTATACATTCCTAAAATAATAGCTACTATGGTAGCTAAAAGTGCTGCTTGAAACAATACTACAGAAGCATCAGCTGCACCAAAAGTTTCTCTAAAGGCAAATAAACTAAGCGGTGCTGCATCAATTTGTGTTTTAATACTCGCATCATCTAGGGCATTATAACCACTAAAATAAAAACCTATAAATGAAAATACAATCAAAACAGCTAAAGGTATAATAGCATTAGAAGCTTGTAATTTTACATGCTCTTTTGGCTCTAAAACCTTATCTTCTATATTATCAATTTGCTCATGACCATGAGAAAATTTACCCGCTCTAGCTCTAAGCTCAGCTTTTAACATAGGTCCAAATTCTCTACCTGTATAAATAGTCAAAACAACAAAAATCAACATAAAAAGATTATAAAATCTATAAGGTAAGGTTTGTACAAAGATTTCAAAAGCATTGATTTCTTCTTTTACTATACCTAAATGCGCAAAAGTTGCATTATCGATTAGATCATATCCGCTACGAATCAAAGAAATTTCAAGTCCTATCCAAGTAGAAATGATAGCAAGACCGGTAATTGGCGCTGCAGTTGCATCCATAATAAAAGCAAGTTTTTCACGGCTTACTCTAAATTTATCTGTCACTGGACGCATGATAGGACCTACGATTAATGAATTAGCATAATCATCAAAGAAAATAAAAATCCCCATACACCAAGTAGCAAATTGTGAGCTTTTTGCCTGCTTAGCTTTAGTAGAAAGCCAAACCGCAACTGCTTTTGTACCACCTGTTTTAGTAATAAGAGCTACAACCCCGCCTATAGTTAAAACTTGTAATAAAATTCCTGCATTACCCGGACTTGCCATAGCATTTACCACTTTAGAAATAAAGCCTGTAAAAGAAGCAATAATAGCATGATAAATGCTATTTTCAATAAGTCCTAGCATAAAAGTACCACTTAATGCACCAATAAACAACGAAAGCACTACATCTTTGGTAATAAAAGCTAAAATAATAGCTATCACCGGTGGTAAAAGCGTCCAAACTCCAAAAAGCTCTGCATTTGCTTGTGCATCAGCAAATAACAATAAAGGAGCTAATAATAAATAAAAAATTTTCATATTTTTCCTTAAGTTTTTATATTTTCTCGCTAAAAGTTCCTGCCCATGTTTGAGTCACAGGCATAAGTTCAATTTCGTTAATATTAATATGCTCAGGCAAGCTAATAATAAAAGTAATAATTTTTGCTATATCTTCAGCTTTAATATATTTAGTATTTTCATAAACCTCATCAGCCTTTTTAATATCACCTTTAAATCTCACTTCACTAAATTCGGTTTTACAAAGCCCTGGTGCTATATTAGTTACTTTTATATTGCTTCCGCGCAAATCCGTTCTTAAAGCTTTAGAAAATTGCGCTACAAAAGCTTTTGTACCACAATAAACATTACCTCCATAATAAGGCACATTTGCCGCAATTGAACCAAGATTAATCACATGAGCATTTTTTGCCTTTCTAAGTAAAGGTAAAGTAGCTCTTGCTATGTATAAAAAGCCTTTGATATTAGTATCTACCATGGCTTCAATATCTTCAATGTCCAAAGAATCAAACTCATTTAAACCCAAAGCAAGACCTGCATTATTAACAAGCAAAGAAATATTTTGCAAATCTTGAGGTAAATTTTCAATTGCTGTAAAAACTGCTTGTTTATCCCTAACATCAAGCACGATAGGATAAATTTTATCCCCATAAAGCTCTTGTAGTTTTTCTAATCTTTCTTTGCGTCTTGCTATGGCTATAACCTTATAATCAAGCTCTATCAAAGCTTTTAAACTTTCTAATCCAAAGCCTGAGCTTACCCCTGTTATTAAAGCAATTTTCATGGTTGCGCCTCTTCATATAACATCAAATTTTCATTTTCTTTTAAACCAAGTTTTTTTAAAAATTTAATATTTTCTTCTTTTTTTGCAATGATGGCAAAATCAAGAGCATTAAATCCTAAATCATCTATTTCTTTATAATTAGCTTTATAATCTATAAGTAGTTTAAGCATTTTTACATCAGCATAATTTGCCCCATGCATAAAGATATTTTTAGAAGTATGCTCAAGCGCGCATAAGGTGATAAAATATGGCGTATTACTTCCCATACTGGCAATAGAAAGTTTTTCATTATCATTAATGTATTTTTGATTTACATTTGCACCATTTTCAAGCAAAAGCTTGGCAACTTTATAGTTGTTATATTCAACAGCATAAAACAAAGGTGTTTTTCCAAAAGAATTTTTATAATCAACCACCGCTTCATTTTCAAGCAAAAGCTTAACATTTTCTGCATTATCTAGTGCAAAAAATAAAGCAGACTCATAACCTTCATTTATTTTTACACCCAATTTGATAAATTCTCTTATAATCTCACTTTCTCTAATATTTAACAAGGCTGATTTAAAACCATTGTTTAATTCTAAATTACTAATTTTTTTAGTATAAATATACTCTTTAATCTGCTCTAAAGAGTTATTTTTATTAGCTACAAATTTTTCAAAATCTGAAATATCTTTAAAGATTTTAGTCTCGCCAACCGCCCAGTTTAAAAATTCATTCAAAGCATTACTAGCAAAATAAATCGCACTTGCTTTATCTAAATTAAATTCCTTTTGAAAATATCTTGTTAAAGGATTAATCGCATTATTATATTCTTTCCAAAATTCCTTAAAAAGTTTAAAATTTCCAATGCTTTGATAAGCCCAAAATCTAAAATACGCTTTTAATTTTGCAAATTTTTCTTCAAGTATTATAGGATCTTGCAAAGTCTTTTGATAGCCTTGTGGATCAAGTGCAATTTCTAATAATTTAAAATCAAATTTTCTCAAATCACTAAAATATTCTCCACCCATGCAAGCACTATTGCTTCCTCTAATTTCATTAGCAAGCTCATATAATCTTTTTGTGATTTGATGGTTTTTTAAAGAAAAAGCACAATTTAAATCCACTTGAGCAAAATCTTGTGTATTTTTTGGCTCAAATTCTTTAAAAAAATCAGCTTTATTTTCCTTAACATACTCACAACTATAATCCAAAGCTAAAGCATTTAAACTTATAATCAAACTAAATAATAAAATCTTCAAATATTTTCCTTGAATATAAATTAAATCACTATTTTAACTAAATTTTTGCTTTAATAACAATTAATTAATTTAAAATTCATACAATGCTTGCTTTTAAATAAGGAAAAATATGTATCAAAGTTTTTACAAGGCTAATTTTGCTTATATTCTTTTACAAAGTGATAAAGATAAGCTTATTAATGTTGATTTTACTATATATAAGCCTGATTTTACTAAAGATAAACCCCCTGTTTTAGAACAAGCCTTAGAAGAACTAGACCTTTATTTTAACAAAAAGCTTTTTGCTTTTAACACTCCCCTAGTTCTTCAGGGAAGCGAATTTGAACAAAAGGTATATAAAGCTTTGATAAAAATTCCTTATGGGCAAACTAAAACTTATCAAGAAATTGCTTCTTTTATCAATCATCCAAAAGCTTTTAGAGCAGTAGGTAATGCAAATTCTAAAAATAAACTTGCAATTTTTATACCTTGCCATAGAGTAGTAGCTAAAAATCACTTAGGTGGATACAATGGTGGTTTATTTATCAAAGAGGCTTTACTTAAATTAGAAGGCGCACTTTAAAATGCCAAGCTTATTGCTAGCAAGTTTTATTTGGGCTTTTTCTTTTCCATTAATTGGGCATTTTATTACCTTAGAAATGGATAGTTTTTTTGCAGCATTTGCAAAAGTTTTTTTGTCTTTATTGGTATTTTTACCTTTTTTAAATTTTAAGATAAATTTGCATTTAAAATTAAAACTCATAAGCATTGGGGCTTTGCAACTTGGCGTGATGAATTTATTTTATTATCATTCTTTTTTATATTTAAGTGTAAGCGAAGTAGCGCTTTTTACGATTTTTACACCTTTTTATGTTGTACTTTTTTATGGGCTTTTTTCAAAAAATCTTAGATATTTATATTTTATAAGTATTTTTATATGCATTATGGGTGCTTTTGTAGTTAAATTTGATAATATTAACTCTAATTTTTTATATGGATTTTTACTTATTCAAGGGGCTAATTTAGTATTTGGAGCTGGACAAAGTTTTTATAAAATTTTATTAGAAAAAAATACAAATTTAAGCCAAAAAGAAGCTTTTGCTTATTTTTATCTAGGCGCAACCAGTATAACCTTACCTGCATTTTTATTTTTTGGAGATTATAATAATTTGCCATCCAATTTAAGTTCTTGGATAGCCTTGATTTATCTTGGGACTATTGCTTCAGGACTTGGATATTTTTTATGGAATAAAGGCTCTACTGAAGTAGATAGTGGAGTTTTAGCCTTGATGAATAATGCCATTATACCTATAAGTATTTTTATCAACATGAGTATTTTTGGAGTAGATGTAGAGCTGCTACCTTTTTGTATGGGGACTTTAATCATTCTTTTTTCATTTTTTATACATAAAAAAATCATGCATTATTATAATAAGAAATCTTACTCAAATACAAACCACTAGCAGGAGCTAAAAATCTACAATGAGCTTTTTTAGCATTAATTTGCTCCAAAAGCTCATTTTGGCTCATTTTTCCTTCTAATACTTTTAAAATACTTGCCATCATCATTCTAATTTGTGATCTTAAAAAACCATTTGCTTCAAAATAAAACACAGTGTAATTTTTATAAGCATAAACTCTAGTTTTATACATTTTTCTTATGCTTGTTTTATTATCAGAGCCTTCTTTTTGAAAAAGTTTAAAATCATGCTCTCCTTCAAATAAAAATGCAATTTCCTTGGCTAATTTAATATTTATTTTTGGATAAAAATACACATATGAGGCTAAAAAAGGATTATATTTTTCATGACTTATAATATAGCGATATGCTCTTTTTTGCACATCAAAACGCACTTGAAAATTTTCTTGCATTCTTTGAATATGCTTTATATGTATAAATGGGTGCGCAAAATGATTGATTTTATTTTTTAAATATACAAAATCTTTAAAATGTTCTCCCGCTTTTACACAAGCGACTGCATTAAATGCATGCACACCTTTATCAGTTCTTGAAGCAAATAAAGGCTTTTCATAAATACCCAAATGCGACAAGGCCTGCGCTAAAGCATCTTGGACACTAAGCTTATGTGGCTGAGTGGCTGAACCTTGAAATTTAGAACCATCATAAGAAAAAGTTAATTTTAAAAGCATTAATACTTACTTGCAATTTTTGCTTTAAAATAAAACAAAGAAGTAATTAAAAAGCTTGAAAAAATCACAGCAATAGCTACAAAAGGAGGATTATAAAAACTAATCAAAAGCGTAAAATAAGCAAAAATAATCACAAAAATTCCAAAATAAGCAAAACCTTTTTCATAACGATAAGTTACTATACCAAAAGAGAGTGCAAAAAGCACGCTAGCTAAAGGGAATAAAGCTATAAGAATATAAATAACAAATTCTTTTGCTTTTTCTTTATTGCTTGTTACATCAGACCAATACCCATAAAAACTTTGAGTATTTAATTCTTTAGAAGAAAGCTTGCTTTTAATTAATAAATTTTTAAAACTAGAAATATGCCAATCTTCTTCTTTAATCTCATAAGCTTTTCCCTCATCTAGCTTAAAAGTAATAACCCCATCATTGGTTTCTAACTTTCCTTCTTTGGCTAAAATCACTTGTTCTTTATCTTGTGGGTTTTTCTTTGGATGATACATTATGATGTTTTTATAAGTTTCATCAGAATTTTTAGCATCGATAAAAACAAGCCATTCCCCATATCTTTGTCCAAATTCTCCTGTTTTTATGCTTACTTTAGCGCTAATTTTTTTATAATCTACAAAATTATCAAAAAGTTCAAAAGATATAGGTATAAAAACCAAAACCACCACAAGCATAAAAGCACTTACTAAAGCTGCAATTTTTGCAAAAAAACTTGCTATCATACTTGGAGCTATACTCAAAGCAAACAACACTGTGCTTTCATTTTCCCTAGAAAGTCTATAAAAGGCCAAAGTTAAAGCAATGAAAAAAGATATGGGTAAAGTAAAAATCAATATCTTTGGTAAAAGAAAAATATATAATTTGATTAATTCAAAAAAAGTAATTTCAATATAAGCAGTAATTTTAGCAAGTTGTATAAAAAATATAATCGAAACAATAATAAATAAAGTAAAAAATAAAGACAACATTGTGCTTAAAAACTGATTAAGCAAATACTTATAAACTAGTTTCATAATATACTTTCTACACTTAGATTAATCAAAATTCCGCAAAATAAAAAAGGAATCATAGGCATTTGATAATCTTTCTTGGCTATTTTTATAAACATCAAAAGACTTAAAAAACTTGCAATAAATAAAATTAAAAAGCCTTTTTCATAGCCAAAAATTCCAAAAATCAAAGCTATTATTATAACATCACCTTCCCCTAAACTTTCTAAAATTTCATCTCTTTTTTTAAAATTTTTAATAAAATTAATCACACTTTTTAGTATGAAAATTAACCCCGCTCCAAAACACACTCGAAACAAAAAGCTATCTTGAAAATCCTCTAAATTTAAACCATTTTGTAAAAAATCAAAACAAAAAGCTAAAATAAATAAAATCCAAAGCCAAAGCTCACTCACTGCTTTTAAATAATAATCCATCCAAGAAAGTGCTAAAAATATAGCTAGCATACAAGCAAAAATTAAAATTTGAAAAACATCTTCGATTAAATAAAAAGCAAAGACAAACAAACACGCGCAAAGAAATTCATTAAAAGGATAAATCAAAGAAATTCTTTCCTTACAAAAAGCACATTTGCCTTTTAGAAATACAAAAGATAACAAAGGAAAAAGATGATAAAATTTCAAAGTTTTAAGACACTTAGGACATTTTGATCTTGGACTTATTATGCTTTCTTTATTAATCGTTCTTAAAATCAAAACATTAACAAAAGAACCAACACAAAGTCCTAGTAATAAAAAGAAAAATATCATTTACCAAAGGTTCTTTTGCGTTTTTTAAACTCAGTAATAATATTTGCGATTTCTTTTTTAGTAAGTGCAGGAAATAAGGTTTGACTAAAATAAATTTCTGCATAACTTGATTGCCATAATAAAAAATTTGAAATTCTTTTAGCACTCCCTACTCTTAAAAACAAATCCACATCCTCGCTTAAGTCAAGATTTGCTTGTATATTTGCTTCGTTAATTTCAAGATTTTTTTCAATCACCTTTTTAACCGCTCTAACTATTTCATCCTTACCTCCGTAAGAAATAGCTAAATTAACGCATAATTTTGTGTAATTTTTAGTTTGTTCTTGAAAATTTTGTATTTTTTTTAAGGTTAATTCATCTAAAAGACTTAAATTTCCTATAGCTTTAAAACGCACTTCATTGGCTACAAATTTATTTAAAGACTCATCAAGATATTTATTTAATAGTTTAAAAAGAAACTCCACTTCTTCTTTTGGTCTTTGCCAATTTTCTGTACTAAAAGCATAAAGGGTTAAATTTTGAATTTTTTCATCTATACATACTTCTATGATTTTTTCAACAACTTTAGCACCTTGACTATAGCCAATTTTTTCTAAAAGTCCATTTTTTCTAGCCCATCTTCTATTGCCATCCATTACCACAGCAAGATGTTTTAATTCATTCATTCTATCCCTTTATATCCATCAATCTTTTAAAAACAAACATAGGATTGAGCGTATTAACTACTTCAAATTTAAAATACTCGTTTAAAAAATGTGCTACTTTGGCAAAAGGTGTTTGTATACGTGTGATTTTACCATTATCAATTATAATTTTTAAAGCACCAAAAATTTCAAAATACAAATACACTTCTAAAATATTTCCATTTTTCTTAGCTTCAAACAAAGCCCTATTTCCCTCATAAACAAAAGGTATATGATAAATTCCTTCAAAAAATGCAAAAAACATTTCCTTATAAATTTCAAACTCATATGCGCTTTTGCTTTCCATAAGTCTTTGGATAATGAATTTTTTATACCAAGCTTTTTCATCACCTTCTTGTAAAAGCTTTTCTATAAGTTCGGTCCCTTCTTCAAAAAGTCTAATTTTAGGTTTTTTCAAAAGATTTTTAAAAGAAATCATGCCCTTATCTTCATAAACTTCAGCTAAATATTCCTCCCCTACTTCAAGCTCTATCATACTTTTTGTTTCAAGCTTTTTAGTATTTAAAAGCAATACATAGCGATTATATGCGCGTTTTTCTAAAATTTGCATTCTTACAGGTAAGGTTGAATTGATGATATTCACCAAAGTTTCCTTAATTCTTGCGCTAAAATAAAACCAAGTTTTTCTTTGCTTTGTTTAGAACTTTGAGAAATACTATCTTTAGTGATAAAACAAATGCTATTTTCATCACTTCCAAAGTTCATTTGCTCATTTAAGACATTTAAACACACCATATCTAATTTTTTACTAACTAAAGATTTTTTAGCATTTTCTAAAGCATTTTGCGCGTCAAATTCCATCTTAAAGCCTATTTTTTTGCCTTTAAAATCTAAATTTTTTAAGATGTCTTCATTCAGCTTTAATTTTAAATCAAGTCCGTTTAAATGCTCATTTTTCTTAATCTTACCCTTATAAGCCTCAAGAGTAAAATCACTCACAGCAGCAGCCATAATTAAAGCATCAAAATCTTTGTATTTTTGCAATTTTTCTTTTAACTCTAAAGAAGATTTAAATTTTTCTAATTTATAAGGTGTTTTAAACTCTACTGAGCTAACTAGCACCACCTTAGCACCTAAAAAATATAAAGCATCAGCAATTGCCTTTGCCATTTTTCCACTTGAAAAATTACTAATACATCTTACATCATCAATTTTTTCTTTAGTTCCACCACCGCTTATAACAAAACTTTTATCTTTAAAAAAATCTTCTTGCATTAGACTTCTTTTTAAAGCATTTATAATGCTATCAAGCTCAGCCAAAGCACCCAAACCCTCATCTTTACAAGCTAGGGTTTTAACTATAGGATCAATGATAATATAACCTTGTTCTTTTAAATTTTTTAAAGAATTTTGAGTACTAAAATGTAAATACATGTTTGTATTTGCAGCGGGTGCGATTAAAAATGGTTTATTTTTATCTACTGCTATTAAAGTTTGAATAAATAAATTATCTGCTATACCATAGTTTAATTTATTGATAGAGTTTATACTAGCAGGCGCAAAAAGCACACAATCACAAGTCTTGCTAAAGGCTATATGATTATTAGTATTTTGCCAACTTTCATTATCTTCACATAAAATTTCATCCGCTAAAGCTTCAAAGCTAAGCTTAGTGCCAAATTTTAAAACTCCAAAGCTTAGCAAAACTTTAACCCTAAAACCTTCTTTTTTTAATAAAGAAATAAGCTCATAAGCTTTATAAAAGGCTATGCTTCCACTTACTGCTAGTAAGATTGTTTTCATTTTTTACCTAGTTTTTTATAGTAAAAATCTTCTATGATTTGCACTTTTGCCCTATTAATATGCAAAGAACCTTTTTCTACATCCTTACACACAGTACTTCCTGCTGCGATGATTACCTCATCTTTTATCTCTACTGGAGCGATAAATTGCGTATCTGAACCCACAAAAACATTTTTACCTATTTTAGTTTTATGTTTTTTAACTCCATCATAATTACAAGTGATAGTACCACAACCTATATTAGTTCCCTCATCTATTTCACAATCCCCTAAATAACTCAAATGCCCTGCTTTAACTCCATTTAATAAAGCATTTTTGCATTCTACGAAATTTCCTATATGGGTATTTTTAAGCTGACATTTTGGACGCAAATGCGCTAAAGGACCTACATCGCTATTTTCCACTATACTATCTTCAATCACACTTGAACTTTTAATGATAGAATTAATGATTTTTGATTTTCCTTCTATGCGCACATTTTCATACACTTCACACTCGCCTACAAACTCAACTTCATCTGATATAAAAGTCGTCGCAGGCATATGAAAAATCACTCCTTGCTTCATCCATTCTTTTTTAATCGCTTCTTGCATAAGATCTTGAGCTAAGCAAAGCTCAATTTTATCATTTACCCCCATAAAATCTTGCTCATTTACAAATACCGCATCGATTTCATAGCCCTTTTCTTTTGCTAAATAAACCGCATCGGTTAAATAATACTCTTTAGCTTTATTATCATTTTTTATCAAAGGCAATACTTCTTTTAAAATTTGTGCTTTTATAGCATAAACACCACTATTGCAAATGTTTATAGCAAGTTCTTCTTTGCTTGCATCTTTTGTTTCTACTATTTTTTGAATTTTATTTTCTTTTAACACTATTCTTCCATAACTTTTTGGATCTTTTGCCTCAAAAACTGCCACATTAAAATCACTCTCATTTAAAGCTATTTTTTCTAAATCATCTGCTTTAACTAAAGGCATATCACCACATAAAATCAAAACTTTTTCATGCTTACTCTCATAACCCCTTAAAGCCCCTGCAGTACCTGGAAAATTTTGCAAGTCTTGCTCTAAAAAGCGTGTATTTGGAAAATGCTCTAAAACAACTTGTTCAACCTTTTCTTTTTGATGAGAAAGCGCCACACATACATCATCACTAATTTTATATGCTTGTTTTAAAATATGTAAAATCATTGCTTTTGAGCAAATTTTTTGAAGCACTTTTGGATTTTGTGATTTCATACGCGTGCCAAGTCCAGCAGCCAAAATAAGCACAGAAATTTTCATAATTTACCTTTGTTTTAAAAATTATTGCTTATTTTAACAAGCTAAAGTAAAAATTATTATTTTTTATAAAATCATTTTTATTCTTTTAAGAGTAAAATTGCTAAAATAACGCTTTTAATTTTAACCAAGGAAATATTTTGAGGGTTTTACTAGCTTTAATTTTATCAAGCTTGGCTCTTTTAGGCGCTGAAGCAACCATACCAACTGTAAATTTAAGCCTAAGTGCTCCAAATAGCCCACAACAACTCGTAACAACCCTAAATATAGTCATAGTTTTAACCATACTAGCTCTTGCTCCTACCATTGTTTTTGTAATGACTTCATTTTTAAGACTTGTTGTAGTATTTTCTTTTTTAAGAACAGCCCTTGGTACTCAAACTATGCCACCAAATACTATTTTGGTTACCTTAGCTTTGATTTTAACTTTTTTCATTATGGAGCCTGTGGCTACAAAATCATACAATGAAGGTATAAAACCCTATATCGCTGAACAAATAGGTTATGAAGAGGCTTTTGCTAAAGGTGTTAAGCCTTTTAAAGATTTTATGCTAAAAAACACTAGGGAAAAAGACTTAGCGCTTTTTTATAGGATTAGAAATTTAGAAAATCCAAAAACCATAGATGATGTGCCTTTAACAGTTTTAGTGCCAGCCTTTATGATAAGCGAGCTTAAAACTGCTTTTGAAATAGGCTTTTTACTTTTCTTGCCATTTTTGGTTATTGATATGGTAGTAAGCTCGGTATTAATGGCTATGGGTATGATGATGCTACCTCCTGTTATGATTTCTATGCCTTTTAAACTTTTGATATTTGTGCTTGTAGATGGATGGAATTTACTCATACAAAATTTAGTCAAAAGCTTTTTAACCTAGCAGAATAAAATGTATATTTTTTCTTCCTTATTTAGTATATTTTGTTTGCTTTTTGGTGGATATTTTGCTAAAAAAATCAAAATTTTAAAACAAAAACAAGCGCGTGCTTTTTTAGATTTTGCTATTATTTTTGCCTTGCCTTGCTTGATTTTTGAGCGTGCTTATCATTTAAATTTTGATTTTTCTTTGATTGTTATTATATTGCTTGGGTTGGGTTGTGCTATTTTTTCAGCATTATGTTGTGTATTTTTAGCTCTTTGCTTTAAATTTAGCAAAAGCACTCTTGTAAGTATTTTTTTACTTTCTAGTTTTGGAAATACTTTATTTGTAGGTATACCTATTATTAGTGGAATTTATCAAGATCCTCATTTTTTGGGCGAGATTATCCTTTATGATGCTCTTGCTACTTCTTTGCCTGTAGCTTTACTTGCTCCCTTTATCATATCTTTAGCTAGCGAGCAAAAAGTAAGCTTTTTACAAAATCTTAAAAAAGTTTTTACTTTTCCACCTTTTGTTGCTTTGATTTTAGGACTTTGTTTTAAGCTTACTGCACTTCCTAATTTTATCTTTGAACCTTTGCGTATGCTTGGAGCTAGTGCCACACCTATAGCGCTTTTTGCCATAGGTTTAAATTTAGGCTTTTTAAGTATAAAAACTTCTTATAAAGCAACTATAATAGTCATTTTTGGTAAAATGATACTCACACCTTTAATCTTTTTAGTGCTTTTAAAGCTTTTAAATTTCAAATTAAATCCTAGCTCTATCATTGCTTTACTTGAATCAGCTATGCCTACTATGACAATGGTTGCAGCTATGATTATGAAAGCAAAACTTGATACAAATTTAGCAGTTAGTTCTGTGGCTTTTGGTATAGTTTTTGCCTTTATTTCTTTACCTATTTGGGTATATTTTCTAAGCTAAGGATATCAATGACATTTGCTATCTTTGGAAAATATCTTTATGATGATCTTGCTTTTACTCTTAAAGCTCACACTCAAAAAGAAAGCAAAAAAGCTTTTAAAGCTATAGAAAAATACAAAAATCAATATTATTTTTTAGGTTATATTCAATATGAATTTTATAAATATCTAGAAGATAAAAACTATAAAAGCAAAGAGCCTTTTTTATATTTTTTTGCTTTTAAATCAAAAAAAATCTTCACAAGCGAAGAAAAAAATTTAGACTTTTATCCAAGTTTTTCATCCAATTTAAACCAAGAAAAGTATTTTGAAAACTTTGACAAAGTTAAAGATGCTATAGCTAAAGGTCAAAGCTATCAAGTTAATCTCACTCAAGAATTACATTTACAATCAAATCTTAATATGTATGAGAGTTTTTTAAGCCTTTATCCTAAGCAAAATACCCCTTATAAAGCTTATATGAAAAATGAATTTTTAGAACTAGCTTCATTTTCACCTGAGCTTTTTTTTAAAATCAAAAATAAAAAAATCATCACAAAACCCATGAAAGGCACAATCAAACGCTCAAATAATCCAAAAGAAGATGAAAATCTAAAAAAATTTTTAAAATGCGATGAAAAAACCATTAGCGAAAATGTAATGATAGTTGATTTATTACGCAATGATATTTCAAAACTCATCAAAAAACATTCTTTAAAATGCGAACTTTTTAAGGTTAAAACCTACCCTACCTTACACCAACTTATTTCAAAAATAAGAGGAAAATTAAAGCAAAAAAATGATTATTTTAAAATTTTCAAAGCCCTTTTTCCATGTGGATCCATCACAGGTGCACCCAAAATAGAAACTATTAAACTCATAGAAAATTTAGAGCAAAGAAAACGCGGGATTTATTGTGGTGCAATAGGTTTAATCCATAAAAACAAAGCAAAATTTAGCGTAGCCATACGCACTTTAGAGAAAAAAAATAATGATGATTTTTTAAGATATGGTGTGGGAAGTGGGCTTGTGTGGGACTCACAAAAGCAAGATGAATTTGAAGAATTAAAACTAAAAAGCAAAATTTTAGAACCTAACTTTTACTTGTTTGAAACAATGTATTATAAAAATCATTCTATTTTATTTTTCAAAGAACATTTACAAAGAATTTTAAACTCAGCTAAATTTTTTGGATTTGATACTCAAAGATTAATACATGATTTTAAAAATATACTAGAGAGTAAAGATAAAAAATTCCATTTTAAATCTTTACAAAATTTTAACAATTTTGTTTTCAATCATCATCATTTTTTTACAAAAAGTAATTTTACTCAAAAAGGTTCAAAAGCTATTAAGCTAAAACTTTTTAAAAATGGCCTTTATGAGTTTGATTTTAGCAATATACAAGAAAATTCAAGTAAAAAACTACTCATAAGTAAAGACATTGTAAAAGTAAATCTTTTAACACACCATAAAACTTCTCTGCGTAGTTTATATGAAGCAAATTCTCATCTATGGAAAGAAAATATTTGCTATGATATAGTTTTTTTTGATGAAAAAGGCATACTTTATGAGGGTTCAAGAACTAATATTATTATAAATTTAAATGATGAGTATTTTACCCCTTATGCTAAAAACTGCCTCAATGGCATTTATAGACAAGCACTCTTAAAACACAAGCTCATCAAGGAAAAAGATATCACTAAAGATGAGTTTTTAAATGCTAAAGAAATTTATGCTATTAATTCTTTAAGAGGCTTAAAAAGGGTGTTTTTGTGAAAGTTTTGATTATAGATAATTATGATTCTTTTACCTATACCATAGCCTTTTATTTAAAAGAATTAAATATTACTTATAAAATCATCAAAAACGATAAATTTAAAAATCCAAAAAAGCTTAAAAAATATGATTTTACCCATCTTTTAATCTCCCCTGGACCAAATTCTCCAAAAGAATCAAAGTTAAGCTTAAAAGCTATAAAATATTTTAAAAAAGATAAAAAAATTCTTGGAATTTGTCTAGGACACCAATGCATAGCACATGTTTTTGGTGGTAAAATTTCTAAACTTCCAAATCCAACTCATGGTAAGGTAAAAACTATAAAATTTAAACCAAACCCACTTTTTAAAAACCTTGAGCAAAATTTTAAAATTTGTTTATATCACTCTCTTTATGTTAGCCATATAGGTAAAAAATGTGAAATTTTAGCCCAAAGTGAAGATAATATCATCATGGCTTTAAAACATAAAAAATACAACATTTATGGAGTTCAATTTCATCCTGAAGCCATACTAAGTCAAAATGGCAAAAAGCTACTTAAAAATTTTCTTGCTTTATCATTACTTTAAGTTATATTTTCTATAATAAAACAAAAAGTTTAAAAATGAAAATTTTATATTTACTTTTCTTGCCCTTATTTTTGCTAGCTAATAATCTTAAAGAATTTATAGATTTAAGTTTAAACAATGAAAATTATTTACAAAAACAACTCCAATTTTCAAAAAGTATTTTAGAACAAGAAAGTGTGCAAAATGCTTATTTACCAAGTTTACATTTAGGTGTTTCTTATCTTGGTTCAAACAAAGATCGCTTTATCATAGAACCCCAAGAAAGTCTAATGAGTACTCTTTCGCTTAAATTTTTACTTTTTGATGGGGGCAATAGAGAAGCAAAAATCGCTAGCATGCAAAGTCTAAAACAACTTGCTCATCTTGAAAAAGAAAACATGGCAAATTATATGGCACTTAGTGCTAGTGTTTTGTATTTTAATTATCTTAGCTTAGAAAGTATTATAGCAAGCGATAAACAAAAAAGAAATCACTCTGCAAAATCAACTCAAGCGCTTAGAAAATTTTTACCAAGCTGGACTTGCTAGCCAAAGTGAGCTTGAGAGCATAAGAGCAAAATTTGAATTAAGCTCTTATGAATTAGCTCAAAATGAATTAAAACTATATGAATTAAAAAATGAAATTTATAATCTTAGTAAAACGCATTTTACGCCTTCTTTTCAAAATATTTTACAAGAACCAAGTGTAGAAAAAAACAAAAGCTATGAAATAGCCCTTATGCAAGAAAAATTAAATTTAGAAAATTTAAAAATAGACTCTGCTAGAGCTGAGTTGTTTCCAAAAATATTTTTACAAAATAGTTTTAGTTTTTATGATATGAACTACAATCCTAAATTACCGCATGAGCTAAAATCAACAAGCGAAAGCTTTCTAAAAGAACATGGACAAAGCAATCGTTTTATTTTAGCTTTTGAATGGAAAATTTTTGATTTTGGTGCTAATCAAAAAGCTCTAGAAGCTCAAAAATATACAAGTAAAATCACTCAATTAGAGCTTGAAAAAACTAAAAGAAAGGTAGATATAGAACTAGATAATCTTTTACAAGAAATTGAAATTTCTAAAGTTAAAATAAAAGCATTAAATGCGAGCTTCAACGCAGCTAATTTAGCTTTTGAGGCCATTGAAAAAAAATACACCGCAGGACTTTGCTCATATGTAGAATACCTAAATGCATTAGAATTAAAATACAAAAGTCAAAGTCAGCTTGAACTAGCTAAAAATGAACATGAAATCACAAAAGCAAGGTATTATTTTGCAGCTGGAATTGATATAAAAACAAAGGTTTTAGAATGAAATTAGTATTTTTAATTTTATTTTCTCTACTCACTTTAAAAGCTGAAGAAATTTATGCTAGTTTTGATGTGCTCGCACAAAATCAATCAAAATTATCCTTGCAAAGTGCTGGTATAGTTAAGGCAATTTATGTGAATGTTAATGATAAGGTAAAAAAAGATCAAGTTTTACTTAAACTTGAAGATTCTAGCGAGCAAATAGCCTTAAAATTAGCACAAAATGAATACAAACTTGCCACTCTTGCACTAGAACATGCTAAAAGTTCTTTAGAAAAATTTAAAAAAGTACAAGAAGTTATAGATAAGCAAAGTTATGAAAATGTTTTATTTGAGTTTCAAAAAGCACAAAGCTTGCAACAAAAAGCCTTTTTAAATATACAACACTATAAAGACTTAATCGATAAAAAAACTTTAAAAGCACCTTATGATGGGATTATTTCTAACAAATATATTGACATAGGCGATGGAGCTAAGGGAATTTCTCATGTTTTATTTGATTTTTTTTCTTATCCAAAAGTAAAATTGCTTTTAAGTTTTGATGAAAAATTTAAAGACAAGGTAAAAAATCGATGATATTTTTATTTATAAAATAGACTCAAATGAAAAAGAATATCAAGGTAAAATCACACTTATTTATCCAAGTATAGACATAAAAACACGAAAAATTTATGCAGAAGTTGAGGCCTTAAACTTTACTCCAGGTTCTTTTGGAGAAGGAAAAATCATCACCAAGGATTAATCTTGTATCGTTTTGCTATTAATAATCCTATTGCTGTTTTGATGTTTTTTATCGCTTTGGTGATTTTTGGTACTTTTTCTATTTTTAGTATACCCATTAATCTTTATCCAAAAGTAGATATTCCTTTGATTAAAATTACCACAACCGCTAATGGAGATTTAAAATTCATAGAATCTAAAATAACCAAAGAAATAGAAAATGCAATTTCAGATGTACAAGGGATAAAAAATATCAATTCTACAAGTTATAATAATTTTTCTATTTCTGTTGTTGAATTTGAACTAGGCAAAAACTTAGAAGTAGCTGCAAATGATATTAGAGATAAACTTAATACTATTAATCTTCCAGCAAAGCCAACCTTAGAAAAAATATCCCCTGATGCAGGATCTGTTGTATCATTATTTTTAAGCTCCAAAGATCATTTAAAACTTATGCGTAAGATTGACAATGATATAAAACCATTTTTACAAAAAATTTCAGGAGTTGGAACGATCAATGATATAGCCTTTTTAAAACCACAAGTTCAAATCAAACTCCTGTCTAATGCCTTACAAAAATACCACATTAATGCACTTGATGTAGCTAAAATCATCCAAAGTCATAATTTTAAACAATATCTAGGTGAGTTTGAAAATTCAAAAAATAATTTCGCCATCAAAGGATATTTTGAAGCACAAAATTTAAAAGAGTTAGAAAATATACGCATTTTTAGAGGAATATTTTTAAAAGACATAGCAAATATTAGCTATGGCTTAAAAGATCAAAAGCAGTTTGCAATGCTTGATACAAAAGATGGGGTATTGCTTGAGCTTAATAAAATTTCTGGTTACAACTCCTTAAAAGTTATAGAAAATATCAAAAATTCTTTAAAAACATTACAAACAATAGTAGGCAATGAGGTAGAAATTAAAATAGTTTATGATAAAAGCCAAAATATCCTAAAACATATCAATCAAGTTATTTTTGATATGGTTTTTGGCGTGATTTTGACACTTTTAATAGTGTATGTATTTTTAAGAAATATCAGTGCGACTATTTTAGCTTTTATTGTTTTACCAACTTCAATTATTTCTAGTTTTTTTCTCATTAATCTTTTAGGTTATGATATTAATCGCTTAACCATCATAGCTCTTACTTTAAGTATAGGAATTTTTATAGATGATGCTATAGTTATTATTGAAAGTATAGCCAAAAAAGCAAAAACACTCCCTCCTTTGCAAGCTTCATTCGAAGGGATCAAAGAAATAGGCTTTAGCGTCTTAAGCATTAGTGCGGTTTTATTGTGTGTGTTTATACCTATTGCTTATATGAATTCAGTTCCTGGTTTATTTTTTAATGTATTAGCTACTAGTGTTGCTTCTGGTGTGATTATAAGCTATCTTGTAAGTGTATTTTTAATACCTACCTTAAGTGCTAGATTTTTAAATACTAGCGAAAGCACATTTTATAAAAAAAGTGAATTTTTATTTATAAAACTTGACTTATTTTATGAAAAGCTACTTTATAAAGTTTTAGCTAATAAAATTAAATTTATCCTATCAACGCTTGTTGTAATTATTTTATGTTTTTCTTTAGCTCCTAAAATAGGCTTAGATTTTCTACCTATAGAAGAAGATAGTGAAATACAAGTTTTATTAGAAAGCAAAAACGACTTATCTTTAGAAGCTATGAAAGCAAAAAGTTTAAAAGTATATGAAAATATAAAGCAAGATCCAAGTGTTGCTTATGCATATTTACTTATAGGATATAATGACGCAAAAGAAATTAAAAAAGCAAAAATTTATGTAAAATTAAAACCTTTAAATGAAAGAAAATTCAGACAACCTAAGCTTATTAGTCTTTTTCAAGAAAAATTAAACTCCTATGAAGACTTAAAGATAAAAGTTTTAGAACTCCCTAAAATAGAAGGAGCAGGCATTGAAGATCCGGTTCAAATTCAAATTTTAGGTGATGATTTAAAGCTAATAAAAGAAGCTATTGATAGAATGAAAGAAGTGTTTTCAAAACATGAAGGTTTTGTTGCTATAGATGATAATGAAGGGGATTTAAAAGAAGAAATTGCTATTAATATCAATAGAGAAAAAGCTGCCAAACTTGGTATTAACCCTCAAGAACTTGCTTATGTCTTGGCTTATTCCTTTGGAAATTTAAGCGTTGGAAATATGGATTATAAAAATTTTAAAGATGAAATTATCCTTAGCTTTGATGAAGCTTTTAAGCAAAATCCAACTAGTTTAGAGCTAATAGAACTTAAAAATCATAACAATGAAAGTATAAAACTTGCTAGTATTGCTAGCTTTTCTTATAAAAAAGATCTTTCTTTGATTAACAGACACAATAAAACTACTAGTATAAAACTCACTTCAAGCATAGAAAACATTTCTTTAGGTGAAATAAGAAAAATTTTTGAGTCCAATTTAGCTTATATTTTAGGAAAAAACAACCTATCTTTTGCTTATTCTGGCTTTTTGGACTTTTTAGATGATACCATTAGTGGATTTTTGTTTTCTATATCTTTGGGAATGATTTTGATTTATTTAATCCTTGCTTCTTTGTATTCAAGTTTAATACTTCCTTTAATCATCATGATAAGCATGCCTTTGGCTTTTGGTGGAGCTTGTTTTGGAATTTTTATCACAGGAAATCACTTTTCTTTATTTGTACTTGTAGCTATTATTTTACTTTTTTATAAAGATATGTAAAAAAGTAAAGTGAGAGAAAATTTAATTAGAGTATTATTTTATAGTATTTTGATTAGATTTTTTTAGAAATCAAAGTGAGTTTTTATATTTACATTTTTTTACATTATACTTTACATATCTTTTACATTCTTTTTACAAATACTTTACAAAGTCTTTTAAACACCTTTAAAAATTAAAGAGTGGTCTTTTTAAAATACCCTACAACGCGTCCGAGTATTTCAAAGTTTTCACCTTCTAAATCAATGGGTTCATACGCTTTGTTATCGCTAAGGAGTTTTAGCTTGGGGCGTTTTTGAAGGCGTTTTACATAAAGCTCATCTTCTATGCGTGTTACGCAAATTTCGCCTTCTTTTACTTCGCCTTGTTGGATTAAAAGGTAGCAGTTTTCAGGAAGTGTTGGTACCATAGAATCGCCTTGTCCTAAAATCACAGAGAGATTTGCAAAAGAATATAAACCAAAACATTCGCGTAAAAAGCCTTTAGAGAGACTCATGGTCTGTTCATTATCTTCATCGTTATAAGCGCCACTTCCAGCACTTGCTCTTACATTCTCAAAAAAAGGAATGTTTATCATGTCATCGCTTAAGGTTTCTTGTTGATTTTCCAACTTAGGGACATTTTTATCTTGACTTAGGGACATATTAGGAGACATATTAAGGGACAACTTAGGGACATTTGCAAAATAATTCAAATCAATATCTAAAACTTTTGCAATTTTTATTAAATTATGTATTGTTATATTAGATTCTTTTGTTTCATATCTTTTTATTGAATCCAGTGAAACACCACTTGATTTAGCTAATTCTAATTGTGTTAGGTTTTTAGCTTCTCTAGCATTTTTAATTTTTTGAGAAATATTCATAAAATACACCTTTTATCTTGACAGGTTTAATAAATTACACTACAATTACATAACTTTTTTGGTAATGGTAACAATAAAAAATTTAAAAAAAGTTAAAGGATAAAATATATGTCGCTTGTAAAAACTATGAGTGCTAAAGGTGTAAAGCTTATGACTTGGGCTAAGGCTAAGGGTCTAAATCATAAAGATATGGTTATACTTTATGATCTGTCTAATGGTAGGATTAAGGGTATAAGAGGTAGAGCTAAAGAGCTTAGGATTATGCTAGAAAAAGATGGGTTTAAGGTGGCTTAAATGTGGATAAGTAGTGTAGAATTTGCAAAGCAATATAATATAAATTACGAAGCACTCAAAAAATCTTGTATTCGCACAAATAAGCAGTCTAAAAAAATTTGTATTTCAAGTAGTCATATAATACACTTTAAATACACCCAAGGCAAAGGACGCGGTGGTAAAACCCTTCAAATCTGGTCTAAACCTTTAAGCAAGGAAGAAGCACAGCTAGTAGAGCAAGGTTTTAACATAGAAGATATAAGCAATACTACTATAACTCCTAAAACAACACAAGAAGTTTTAAGCAAAGCATTAAACGATGATGTTTTGCTTAAAAATTCTAAAGCTTTGCAAGTGCAAAATACTAACAAAACTTTGACAAAACCTAGCGAAAATGTAGAGTCTAATAAAAGCACAAAAGAATTTAATGCTCAAGAAAATCTACTTATAAACAATACAAACAGCTTAAGCCTCTTTGCAAAAGCTAGTTCTAAAAAGCAAAATTTAGCTTTGCAAAAAGCCGCTGTGGTTAAAGAATGGCTCCATGCTAAAGGCAAAATAAACACAAATGATTTCATAAGTTATATTAACGCTAAAAAAATCTATGAGTTTAAACTCACACAAAACAAACTCTTTGCTTGGCAAAAAGAATACTTAGCAAACGGGCTTGATGCTTTAATAGATAAAAGAGAAAATAAAAAAGATGATGCCATTAGCGCTCTTGGTATAAAAGAGCTTTTTGTAAATACTTTGCTTGCTCAAAAAGGAAGGCTTAATGCTTCTAATATTCACAGGGTATTAAATTATGAATTAGCAAAAAATGGCAAGTTAGATTTAAAAGATTTTCTAGGTAAAAAAGATGAATTTATAAGCTATGAGTGTGTTTTAAGAAGTATGAAAAAATACTTAAAAGAAAACAAACTTATAAAAAATATCATCTTGCATGGCGAAGATGGAGCTATAAGCAGACATCTACCAGCACTTGGTGTGAGCAATTGGAAAGTTTCTACTATCAATGAAATCGTAGAAATTGATGCAAGTCCGCTTGATGCTATTTGTAAAGTAGATTTTATCAATGAAACTTATGGGCTAAAAGGCGATGAGTGCTCTTGGCATAAACGCTACACTATAATATCATTAATCGATACTTATAGTGGTGTGGCTAGCTTTTATCTTGGCTTTAGTGAAGATAGTTTAAGCATAGCAAGAGCCATTGCAAAATACATCAGCACTTATGGTGTACCAAAATGCATACACTCAGATAATGGCAAGGCATTTTTAAGTAAAAATGTCAAAGCTCTTTTAGAGAGATTAAACATTGACTATAAAGCAATGCCTGCATATAGTGGCTGGACTAAGCCTTATATAGAAAATAAATTCAAAGATTTACAAAACTCACTCACTGCAAATTTAGTTGGATACATAGGAGCCAATGTTAAAGAAAGACAGGCCATTGAGTTTTTTTATTCTAAAAAAGAAAGAAGACTTAAAAAAGGCTATAAAACTAATCAAAGAAGACTTAAAACACTTGAGTATATGAGAGAGCGCATTGATGATTATAGTGCGTATTTTATGAATAACAAATGGCTTGACCGACTAGGTGCTACTCCAAAAGAAAGTTATGAAGAAAAGATTAGTGATGCCACTAGTATAGATGAGCTTAGTCTTAGCATGTATTTAGGTGGGGAGTTAAAACTTAGAAAGGTGCTAAATAAAGGACTTAGTCTTAATGGAACTCTTTTTTATAATCCAAAATTATACACCCATGAAGAAGTGTTTGTGTGTGAAAATCTTAATAATACTAATGAGATTTTTTGCTTTGATAAGCAAAAAGAACTTATTTGTGTAGCAAACAACTTAGATTTAGAACTTGGAGTAAGCATTGAAGAGGCAAAAGAAGCTAGAAAACTTGTAAATAGAGCCATAAAAGCAAACAAAGACAAAATCGATGAGCAAAGAATGATTTTAGAAAAGAATATGGAAAAGTATTTAGCTCTTGGTAAAGAAAAATTAGAAAAAGTCAAAACTCCAAAAACAAAAGCTAGCAACAACGCTAAAAAAGAACTTGAATTTTCAAAAGCCCTTGTTATCAATGGTGATTTTGAACATTTGAGTACAAAAGTTATAAAAGATACCAAATGCAAAATTCCAAAATGGGAAAATGCTGCTAAAAAGGCTGGATATTAAAAGTCTTTAAAAGCTTTTAAAGCCTATTTAAACACGCTTTGAAAGTTTTTAAAAGCTTTTATAAAAGCTTAAAAGGAAAGGATTGATTATGCAGGATTTAAGTAAAGAGTTAAAGTGCTTTTTAGAGCAAAGTGGTATGAAGCCAAGTGCATTAGCAAGAGCTATAGGAGTAAGCGCTTCTTTGATTTCACAGATTAAAAGTGCAAGCTATAAAGGTGATGTGGTTTTATGGAGCAAAAAAATAAGAGATTTTATTGCCAATTATAAAGATAAAAGTGAGGTAAATATCACAAGAGAAGTCTTGTTTAAAAGCAGAGATTTTTCTATGGCTACTTTTGTTATGAATGAAGCTGTAAATGAAAAAGAAATTGCTCTTATTTTTGGTGAAGCAGGAACAGGAAAAACTACCATTATAAAAGAGTTTATTAAAAACAAACCTCAAAGTATCTTAATAGAAGCGACTTGTCATACAAGTGTGGGTGTAATGCTTGATGAGCTTTTAAATGCTCTTAAAATCGAAGCAAATAGTAATAATGCTTCAAAACTAAAAGCAATTGCAAGATTTTTAAAGACCAATGAAAAGATTTTAATCGTAGATGAGGCTGAGTATTTACCATTAAAGGCTTTGGAGGATTTAAGACGCATCGCTGATTTTGCTAGGGTGCCACTTATTTTAGTAGGAACTGAGATTTTATATAAAAACCTAATGGGTAAAAACAAAGAATTAAAACAACTTTATTCTCGTATTTGTGGCAAATGGATGATGAAGGGTCTTAGCGAAGAAGAAAGTAATGAATTTTTTGGCAAGAGCTATTTTAGATTTACAAATGGTAATTTTAGAAGCAGTGCAAAGATTCAAAAAAAGGCTTTAAGATTAGCAGAGCTTGAAGAATGTGAGCTAAGCGATGAGCTTATACTAACGGCTAGTGAGATGGTTATTTTATGACCTTTAAAAAAATTGCTCGCGAACTTGGCATATCAAGAGTTAGAGTTAATCAAATATATAAAAATGCCTTAAAAAAGCTAGCTCATCCAAAAAACAAAGAAAAATGGAGAGAGATTATGGATACCTTAGAAGCTTTAGAAGAGCAAAGAGTAAAAAAAGAAAATTTAATGCAAGGAGAAAGAAAATAAGAAGAATGATTAGAGGCGAAAGAGCTGATTATAGCACTTCTTTGTATGTGGTAAAAGGCATAAATATTATTTACAAAGAAAGCGGTGAGTTTATAGATATTTTAAAAGGAATTTATCCTGATCATATTGCCTTAAAAATAATCAATCATAAAAAAAGCAAAAAGCTTAACAAAGGTGCTTAATTAAAGCACTTTGATTAAGTTTTTTAAAACTTAAATTTATTAGAAAGGAAAATTCATGGCAATAGTTTATATAGCTTCTCCATACAAAGCTTTAGCTGTAAGAGAAAGTCAAAGAAAAGCACAAGCTATTAGCATAGCAACGCAAGAATGCTTAAAAATCATGCGTGAATGTGAAGGCTTTACACCTGTTTCACCTATTTTACAATTTAGCTATTTAGATGAAGAAAAACACAGAGAAATAGCTTTAAAAATGGGATTAGAGCTTTTAAAAGCAAGTGATTATATTTATATGAGTACCCATGAAGATGCTAAGTATTCACAAGGTATGCAAGAAGAATTAGCATTAGCTAAAAAGCTTGGCATTAAAGAATTAACATTGGATTTGCCCTTATAAAAAGGGCTTAAGAATAGTTAGAAAAAGAATTAAACACGCAATACTTTTAAGGTATGGCGTGGTTCTTTGGGATTACCAAATTAGAAAATACAATTTAAAGGAGAACAAATGGAAATAAAAAGTTTTGAAGATGTTAATTTAGCACTTAAAAAAATAGCTGAACTTAGTGTAAAGATAGAAAAGATTAATGGTGATGTAACTTTAGCTTGTAATGAGATTAAAGAAGCTCATGCAGGTAAAATTAAAGTTTTAAACGATGAGCTTAAATATATGGAACAATGTATTAGCACCTTTTGTGAAAACAACAAGCATGAATTTGCTGAAAAAAGATCTAAAGAATTTACCTTTGGAAAAATTGGCTATCGCATAAGCGAGAGTGTGCCTTTACCAAGAGTAAAAGAAAAGCTAGAAGCTCTTGTAAAAGCTTTTAAAAGTTATGGGCTTAATGAATGTATTAGCTACAAAGAAGAGCTTAATAAAGATGCAATTATCGAGCTTGAAGATAGCACTTTAGTAAAGCTTGGTCTTAAAAGGGTGGTAAAAGATAATTTTAGAATAGAACCTCGTATTGAAAGTTTGGAGATTGAAAAATGAGAGTGGTGCTTCCACTCTAAAAACTTATTTAAAAGCCTATTTTATAGACTTTTAAGCAAGTTTTTAGTAGAATAAAATTTTAAGAAAAAAGGATTAAGATGACAGCACAAGAAGTTAAAGATTTTTGCAAAGAAAATAATTTTACTTACAAAGATTTAGCACAAAAACTGGGCTGGAGTGAGCCAAGTTTAAGAGCTACAATTGCAAGTGGTAAAATTAGTGAGCAAACCGCTGCTGCAATTAATCTTTTAAAAGAGACTATGGAGCTTAAAAAACAACTTAAAGATTGGGAAACCATCAAAACTATTCTAAAAAATATCTAATTGTTAAGTTTTTTAACAAAATTCTACTAAAAACACAAATATAATTATTATTTTTAAGATTTAATTAATAAGATACTTTGTATAATTTCTTTATAAATGTTAAGAAAATTAACATTTATAAATTAAGAAAAGGAGTATCAAGATGATTAGATTGTTGCAACTACTAATCTTAATCTTACAAGCTGTCTATTGGCTTTTAAGATTGCTAGGGCTTTAAAGCCTTAGCAAGTTAGTAAATTTAATCTCTTAATACCCTTTTTCAATTATACCAAAGGAGAGTAAAAATGTGGTTAGATGTTGCGATGAGTATAGTATTTATACTAACTTGTGTGTGGATTTATAAAACTATAAAGGATAAAAAATGAATTTAGAACTTTTTAAAAAGGATAATTTAGAAGTTAGAGTGATAAAGGATGAAAATAATGAGCCTTTATTTTGCTTAAAAGATATATGTGATACCTTAGAACTTTCAAATATAAGTATGGTTAAAGAAGCTATAAATACGGAATTTGATAAAGGAGGTAAGTTTAATTTAACCCCTTTGAAAACAAATGGTGGTATGCAAAATTTTATATTTGTAAATGAAAGTGAAGTTTATTTTATTTTAATGAGAAGTGATAAACCTAAAGCAAAAGAATTTAGACTTTGGATAACAAAAGAAGTCCTACCAAGCATTAGAAAAAATGGCAATTATATGCAAAAAGAATTTAGTAAAGAGCTTTACTCTTTACTAAACGATCTAAAACAAGCTAATTGTATCAAAGGTAAGCTTAAAAATGAAAACGAAAGTTTAAAAGATGAGCTTATACAAAATCAAAGAGAGCTTTTAAGCTTTTATAAAAATAAAGATTTGAAAAAAGAAAAGCCTTTTAAGCTCTCATCTAACACTATAGATAAGATAAAGTTTTTAAAGACAAAAGGACAAAGCACTACAAAAATAAGCCAAATATTAGGTGTAAGTACTTCTAGTGTTAGAAAATATTCAAAGGATTTTGAATGAAAGATATATTTATTATCGATACTATAGATCAGAGCAAAAGCGAGTTAAAAGGTTTAGTGAATTTAGTTAATGGGCTTGGCTTTTTAAGCAAAGAAATTGTTATAGAAAGTGAAGAATTATTTCTAATAGCAAATTCCTTAGAAAGCATTTATCAAAAACTTTTAAAAATAGAATTTAACAAAGTCCATTGATTAATGGGCTTGATTAAGTTTTTACAAGGAAAAAGATGAGTCCTAAACAAGAAATACTAAGAAAACAACTTTTAGCTAAAATACACATGCATAAGGAATATTTTTACTATAAAAACAACGATGCGTGGGAGTATTTTTTATCACTTAGATTTGGAGTATCAAGCTCTAAGGATCTAAGCATTGATGAGCTTAAATTAATTATAGATATTTTTAACCATAAAGTATGTGATCAATATTCTTATACTCCTGATTTAAAAGGAAGAGCTATACTTAAAAAAGCCAGCTCTAATAAGCAATTTTTCTACTTAAAAGCTTTATTAAAACAAGTAAAAATGCCTATTTTTAGTTTTTACAAACTTTGTAAAAAAACTTTAAAAAAAGATATATATGCATTAAGCGATCTTAATAAAAAAGATTGCACTACTATGCTTGTAGTTTTGGAAAAAATAGCCAAGTCTAAACAAAATAATAAAAAATAAGTATAATCTTTAAAAAAGCTTTTTTTAAAGGATTATAATGATTTGTCCAAGATGTGCTAATGATAAAACAAAAGTGTTAAAAACTATAAAATCAGATACCAATGAAAGATTTAGAAGATGTATTAAGTGTGGATATACTTTTATGTCTATTGAGCTTATTAAGGTGGATGATTGGGCGAAATTTTACATAAAAGAAACTCAAAAAGGCTTGTTTGATGAAGCACTTTGAATTAAGGGGTCTTGAGAATTTTTTAAAAAAATGTGAAAATCTAGAAAACAAACAAAAGCAGATTATTTTAAAAGAAATAATTGGTGAAACACTTTATAAAGAAAGCAAAGAAAATTTAGAAAAAGAGCAAGACTCTAATGGCAAAAAATGGGCTCCTTTAAAACAAAGTACATTAAAATCAAGAAAAGCACAAAATATAATGCACACTAAAAAACTTTTTGCAACAGGCTCTATGCAAAGTTCTTTACATAGTGGAGTGGAAAATGATAGAGCTTTTGTAGCGCTTAATGCAACCAGTAAAGGCTTTGCATATGCAAGTGTGCATCAATTTGGCTCTAAAAATGTGATAGCAAGACCTTTTTTACCTATTGATGAAAATTTAAATATAAACAAAAGAGTAGCTAGAGCAATGGAAGAAGAAACCAAGGATATGCTTTGGACTTTATTTAAGCAGACTTTAAAATAAGATTTTTTATAATGCCTAAAAGTCAATCATTATGCCCTTTGGTCGCTGTAAGCGATGTTTGGATAGACTAGATTTTATCTAAACCAAAACCCAGATGCGACGCGGGAACATCATGCTCAGGGCTTAGTCGCTGATTGATTATTGTTTTTTATAAATCGTTTTCCCCTGATTTAAAATCTCTTTAAAATAGCTATTATCTTCACTTAAAAACATGGTTTTATTATTGATTTGATTGCCTTTTTGATTTAACACCATCACAAGAGCTTTTACTCCATTATCATAAAAATACTTAATATAAGTTTTTTTAGTAAAGCCTCTGTAGTAAGGGTCAGTGTCCATACTTAATCTAATCTCATCAGGATCATTAATAAGTTTTGGAAAGTAGTCTAAGTAAAAATGCCTATTTTGTTTTTTGATTTTAGTAGTCTGCTTTTTTTATCATAAAAAAAATCATCATCTAAGCTTATTACATCTCCTATTTTATCAACAAGTAAATCTCCTTTTTTTACATTAAAAGCTTCATAAACCTTATCCATTAATTCTTTATCGCTTAAATTTTCATAATTTTGTATTTTTGGTAAATTTTCTAAGCTCTCATCTAAGCTTATTCTAGTTTCTTTTGGGATTTGTGAATTTTCTCTTTTATCATAAGCAAAATTTTTAGAAGCAATGCTTTTTGGATTTTCTAAAATTTTATATTTAGCCCTTGCTTCTTTTTCGCTTACTGCTATGACTTTACATTTGCAATTATAATCATTTGGTGGAAAGGATGTTTTCCAAAATGGATCATCTCTGTGTATAGCACAATTGTGCATTTTTTTATGCTCACTTCTTGAATCCTCTAAGAGCGCACATTTATATACCCAGTAAGTTTTGTAAGAATAAGTGCTAAGCTGTTTTGCTCTTGCTTTAGCATAAGCACTTTGCATGTTAGTATGATATATTGTTTTTAAACGATTTGCATTGATATTTATAATGCGTTTTTGCCCTGTTTTTGGGTCAATGATTTCCTTTTTTCCATACCATCCTTTTTGGGTTAGAATTGTTTTTAAGTTGTTTTTGAATTCATTGAAGTTAGTACCTTCTTTCATAGCTTTTTTTATTTCTTCATGTAAATCATTTAAAACATCTGTTTTCATAATACCCGCTGCACTAAAAGCCTTATCATGTGCTTGTTTTTTAATTTCATTATATTTAAAGCTTATCTTTAAGCCTTTATTTTCTAAGTATTGATAAGCCTCATCTACGCTTTTATTAAAAATGTTATTCATTAGCTGTATCCAAAAGAGCTTGCATAGAAGCAAGGGCGATTTTTTTATCCAAACTTTCTTTTAATTTTTCAAAGCTAATATTTGGGTACTCTTTAAAAATTCTTTCTTCTAATTCTTCATAGCTTTGACACTCTTGCCAAAATGTTTTGATTTTTTCATAAATTTCATCACTAATTTCATCTTCAGCATTAGCGTTTAATTCTATTTTGTCTTTTGTTAATGCATTATTTTTTTCTAGTATTAGTGAATTTAAAGCTAATTCATTATTTGAAATTTCTTTTTTTCTTAAACCATCTATTTTAAACGTTTTAGATAAAAATTCTACTGGTATTTCATAACCCATTGATGAGATTATGCTATAAACTCCAGCTAAATACTGCTCATCAACTTCTTTATTGGTATCGAAAATAAACTCAAACTCAGCAGGGTTTGCGAAATTAAATTTTAAAATTTGTTCTAGAATTTTTTGTATGCTTTTACTTAGAAAGAGTATATCCATTTCACCTACATTCAGTCTTATTTCTTCATGCACGCTTCCTAAGGCTTGAGTACCATTTTGTACAGCATTGCCAGCTAAAACTTGCCCACTTATTAGTTTTGATATTGCTTCATCGCAATATCTTAAAAAATCAGTAAAAGTTGAAGTAGAAAGTCCTGAGTTTAAAAGCTCTATCATATCTTCTTTATTAAAGATTCCAACGCTCGCACTTCTTAAGTTGCTAAGTTGATTTAAAAGCTCATCGATTTCTTTATCATCATTTGCATTGGTGGTTTTAGCTATTATAGGTGGTACGCTTAAATTATCAAGATAGGAAATGTTTTTACCCATAGCAAGTTGTTTTAAAACAGCAATATTTACAACATTATAAAAAAGAGCCTGTTCTACAAACGAACCTGAATCGCTAGGATGTAAATGTAAAAACATATCATCGCATTCATCTACAAATAATTTTTGAGAATTTTGATAGATAAATAGTCTTTCTTTATCATCTAATGAAAAAAATCTCGGACTTATATATTTAAGATGAGGCAAGGCTTTGGCATCTTTTACCTTCCATTCGCATAAAAAACAAGCAAACCCATAAACTACAGCTGCACTCATTTCAAACACAAATTTTCTAAAATCACTTTTAGCAATAAAACTTTGCAAAAAGTCTTTTTGAGTTTCATCTAAGCAGCTAATATACATAGGGTAAGAACACATCCTAAAACGCCTTTTCATCACCTCACTTGCAATTTGAGGATCAAAACGCTTGAAATAATCATAAATACTTATAAGCTCACTAAAATTTTCACTATTTAAAGCATTGATAACACTATCAAAATCAACGCTACTAGCTACATTTCTTTTTGAACTTTTATTTAATACTCTCATAAAAATCCTTTTTTTATTTTTCTTTTACTAAGCAATCTATTAATTGCTTTATAATCAGCATTTGCAGAAAAAGAGGCAATTCTAAAAGCCATTTCGCTAGCATCTAATAAATCATCATGTGCAGATTTTGGATAAGTTAGCATTTCTTCTACAAGCAAGATTGAGTTTTCATCTATTAAAATAGTTCCATCATTTATATAGGGAGCTAAACTATCAATGCGAAGCTCCTTTGCCACTTTGTTTTTAAGCTCACAAACGCTTAAAATAATTCCTAGTTTTAAAGCTTCTTCTTTTAGTTTATCTTTGAAAAATTCTTGAAAGGCTATGGTTTCAATGGCTATTTTTACCACTTTACCTAAGCTTAAATATTTTATATAAAGCTTTAATATTACATCTATCATTTTACTTGGAGTGATTTTATATCCACTTGCTTTTAAATGAAATTTATTTTTTTGTATTCTTTTAAGTTCAGCAATAGCAAAATAATCGCCTTTTGCCTTGCCAAGCGCAGGATCAATCCCTAAAACAACTAAATCAAAATCTTCTTCTTTTTCTATTGTTTTATAATCACTAAAAATAGCATTTTCATTACTTAAAGCTTTGTTTTGATACTCACTAAAAAAACTTTGTGTATCAGCAAAATATTCTTTTAAAATTTCTATTTTATTTAAGTTTTCATCATCTAATTTAAAACCCTTTAAATCACTTTTTAAAATATTTTCTTTGTCTATAAGTTCAAGATTGTCTGGAAAATTTAACACTAAAGGAAAATCATAAATTAAAAAGCGCTTATCATTGCTTAATCTATTTAGTAAGCTATCTTGATGTAAGATTGTTCCAACTACTAGATACAAATAATTTTCTTGCGTTCTTGCTACGAGTTTTAAAATCGCTTTATTAAACCATTTGTAAAGCTTGTCTCTTTGTGTTTTGCTTTCTACATTTTCATCATTTTCTATATCATCGCAGATAATTAAATCAGGTCTTTTTCCAAGATAATTTGTTCCTCTTATTTTTTTGCCACTACCAAATGCTTTAATTTTTTTATACACCCCCTCACTTGAAAATACTATTGCTTCACTCGTCCATTCATCAGCTATTTTTATATCAAAATCATAAATAAGTTTGGAATTTTCTTCAAGCTCTGTTTTTAAGCTTGCTATGCTTTCACTTGCTATATCTAAAGTAGAAGAAATAATTAATGCATATTGTTTTTTATTACTTAAAAGCGAGTAAAGAGTAAAAAGTCTTACCAAGAGTGTTGTTTTAGCACTCCCACGATAAGCCTTAAAGCAAATATGATTATTTTTCTTTTCTAATTCATCGATATTTTTATAAATAAAATTTCTAAAGTTAGAACTTTCTTTTTGTATAAAATTAATATGATGAGGAAAGTATTCAAAAACAAAAGCCTTAAAACCTTGTTTTAGTATTCTCTGTTTTCGCTCTTTTGCATTTTCTTTATGGTTAAATTTCAAAGCTTTTAATCTAGCTTTTATTTCTTTTAGTTCCAACTTGTTCATTTTTTATCCTGATTAACACAAAAAATATATTTTTAAAAAGCTTTAAATGGCGTTTAAAACCTTTTAAAAGACAAACGCTAATACAAAAGCTTATATTTTGTCTAATTTTTTATTTATGAGCTTTTCTACAAGCTGTTCTATTTTAAGTAATGCATCTGTTCCCATATAAGCTGCAAATCCACCCATAGCAACACTTAATTTGATACCAAAATTCAAATAACTTACAATTTCAAAAACTAAGTAAGCTACAAACATAGATCCAAGCATACCTTTTAAAAAGAGTATAAACTTGCCTTTTATGTTAAGCTCTTTGCTAAGCTTATTTTTCGTTACTATTCCTACAAGTCCTGCTATAAAGCTTACTATCATTAAAACTATATATACAAAAATATCTTCTAACTTCATGTGCTAGTTCCTTGTAAGAATTTCAATCAAATAAAATAACGTTAAAGCAAAGCTAGAAAACAAAGAAGCAATGCTAAGTTCAATAACTAGTTTCATTTTCATCCCATCCTGTGCAAGTTTTAGCAATACTTTCAATTTCTAAATAATATTTACTAAGTTCTTTTGCACTAGCTAAATCACCCTTGTTTAAAGGTTTTAAAGGAAGCTTTAAAGGACATTTAACAGGTATTTTAACCTCGCTAAATTCAGTTTTAATCAAAATATCCTTGTTAGCACAAGCACTTAAAACAAAAGGAAGGATTAATAGTTTTATATAAAGAATTCTCATTGCTTGCTACCTAAGATATTAAAAAGCTCCTTATAAGCATTAAGCTCACTTTGACAGCTTTCATCCTTGATAAAAACCTTATCAACCTTTAAAACTTCTTTTAAAACCTCTTTGGGTTTTAACTCTATTTTTAATTTTTCAATAGCATTATTTTGCTCTTTTAACTTATCTTTAAATACATTTATTTCACTGCTTAAATGCAAAGACTTAAGCTTTAAATTTTCATTTTCTAAAGTTAGAGTATGGTTTTTAAAAAACAAAAAAGAACTTAAAACAACTAAGGAAAAAATAGCTATTTTTTCAAAGCCAAATAATTTAGATATATCAAACATTTTAAACCTTTAAGCATAAGTCCATCTTGCTTTTTTACCACGCGTATCAATATGTATAAAACCTACATAAGGATTATCAAAATTATGTTTTATAGCAATCCCTAAACCTCTTTCGCCAAAATTATCTAAAACATATTGATGAACTTCCTCTGTTTTAATACCCTTAACTACAAAGTCTACTGCACTCCCTAAGGTGTGTTGAGATTTAGGGGAACCGCCAACTTTAGCATTATGAGAAGCACATCTATAAGCACTATTTATAATTATAGGCGAGTTAAAATGCTCCCTTATTTGACAAATAATATCCACAAGCTCATCACTTGGTACACCTTTTGGCAATTCACATTTTCCACATCTGCATTTAAACTCATCAAGTTTAAAATAAGGGTTTGCTTTCATTTTCTTCTCCTTGTGGTTTTGAAAAAATCTCTATATTAAATTTAAGTCTATAGGCAAATAATGATGAATTGATAAATCCGCTTTCAATGCTGCTTAATAGTTTTTTGCTTGTGTTAAATTCAAAAAGTTTTAGTCTTAACTCATCTATTTTTTCTATAAGGGAGCTTTTGTCTTTATTGAAAGTGTGAGCACTAAAGATTAGAGAAAAACTTGCATTATCTTTATGGTGGTTAATGCTAGTTAATCCTTCAAGCATCAAATAAAGCCCACCTTGCTTTATATCCTCATAGTTTGCCACACCTATTGCGTTAAAGTGATTTAGTAATTCTTTGCTAACACTATCTAAGGTCAAAATCTATCCTTTCTTTGTTTAACTTTAAGTCTTAAAGAGCTTATTTGCCCAGATTCATCAACTAATGGTGCGTTTTGTATTTGCTTCAAAGAATTTTCTAAAAGCAATTTATCTTCTTCATCTAAAACAATTTTTAAGTAAATCTTAATACGAATATAAGCAAAATCCTCCCAAATAAAATGTGCGATATTTTTATTTTTACAAATATCATCAACATCTTTGGCAGCTTTTGCTACCACTTCTCGTGTAATTTCATCCGTGTTTGCTAAATTTAATTGTGCTCTCTTCATAAGATCTAGCTCTTTTAATGTAAGAGCTAGCATTTTAGGAGGAGTTAGCAAAAGAGTGTTCATTTATCTCTCTTTATTATTTTTATTTTTTTTGTTATCGCATTCTTTTTCAAAATCTTCTTTGTCTTTTGAGAATGCTTTTTTCTCTTTTTCAAATTCATCTTTGTCTTTTAACAGCTGTTGTTTTTCTTTTTCAAATTCATCTTTGTCTTTTGAGAATGCTTTTTTCTCTTTTTCAAATTCATCTTTGTCTTTTAACAGCTGTTGTTTTTCTTTTTCAAAATCTTCTTTGTCATTATTAATGGCAATATATTCTCTTTTATTTCTTAGCTTAGAAGCTGAAAGAATGTTGTCCATATTATTCCTCTTTTCCAGTTGATTTGTAAGCTAGTTGCCAAAGACCATAACCAGCATTATCTTCGCTGTCTATTCCATATTGGAAGGTTTTACGCATAAATGCAGCTTCATCGTTAGGATTATCTTTAGCTACAAATTCAGCACCTTTATTAATTTGTAATATGAAAGGTTTAATAGGTTTTGTTACATCAAATAAATACCATGAGTCTTGGTCTGTTAAATTTGATGTTGTAAATACCTCTACAACTCCTTTAAAAACATTGCTTGAACCATTGATTAAATCACTATTTACAATTTCAAGCGCTTTTGCTTCTAAGCTTAATGGAACTACTAAAAGAGCAGGATTAATATTTAAGGTTCGACCGCTTTCATTAGTTAATGCACGCATGTTTTTTCTAGCTTCCATAAGGCTTGCTGCGCTTAACTTTTTACTACCAAGATTTGAAAAACTTTCTCCGCCTATGTCATGATCAATTGCAAAGAAAGCTTTACCATCAAAACAAGTTTGATTTTGTTCTAAAAGTGTAAAAATAAGATCGTTGTAATGGTTATGTACTTCATATGCTAACATTTCAATTTGAGGTTTAACTATTCCCAAATTATCATAAGTTATTACATCTCTTTGAACCTCAATAGAACTTTCCCAATCTTTTTTTGTGATAGTATAACCTTGACCCTTAAGTTTGCTAAATTGTCTATCGCCAATCCATTCACGCATTTTTGGCAAGGAAGCTAAGAATTGATATTCTACTACCATAGAGTTGGCATTAGTTATCATAGCTAGCTTTTCATAATCTTTATTTCCAGCCTCAAGTGCGTTGTTAAATATTGTTGAAAAACCTTTGCTTACAGCTTGCATATAAGCTGGAGTTATTTCTGTAAAAGCCATTATTTATCTCCTTTTATTCCAAGTTGTTTAAAAACCTTTACTTCCAAGGCATTAAGTTCTCTTTTTTTGTTTGCAATGTTGAATTCTTTTTTACCCAAAATCACTCTAGCTTCTTCTTTGCAAACATTTAGGTATTCTTCTAAAACTTCGCCTTTCATATTTAAAGCCTTTTGATAGCGATTGGGTAAAATGAGACCATTTTGCAAAAGAGAATCAAGGCGTTTTTTGTTAAATTCAGCAAATGTTTCTTCATTTTTGTTTAACGCTTGTTCTAATT
The DNA here is from genome assembly GCF_025772425.1 of Campylobacter sp. FU_497. Taxonomy (NCBI): domain Bacteria; kingdom Pseudomonadati; phylum Campylobacterota; class Epsilonproteobacteria; order Campylobacterales; family Campylobacteraceae; genus Campylobacter; species Campylobacter sp. FU_497. The sequence continues at coordinate 126,007 of NZ_JAKMSC010000001.1, forward strand.
TCAAACTAAGCTCAGTAATTTTTGCTTTTAATTCTTCATTTTCTTGTTTTAAATTCAAGAGTTCTTCATTGACATTTTGATCTTGAGAATTTTCTATAGTTTTTTCTATAGTTTGTGTATTTTCATCTGCTTTTTCTTCTAGCTCATTGGCTAAATCTTCTATTTTTTTTAATTCTTCTTCATTCATAGTATTCCTTTCTTTGAAAAATGTTTTAATTTTATTTAAAGCTTTATTTAAAAGATTTGGCTGATTAACAAGCCCCATTGCATCTAAGGCAATTACATTTTTATCATTATCTACATAGTATTCAGGACTTAAATATCTAAAAGCTTTTTCTTCTACAAGCTTTTTACCATTTGGAGTTAATTCCAAATTTGCATAAACTCCATCATTTCTTAATTCTAAAGAGTCTTTGTCAAACCAACCATAAGCTTCCCCTCCTTGATGATTTAAATTAAGTGGAATATCAAGACCATTTTTTTGTATGTTTTTAATAAGTTTCTCTCCATCTATTTTAAATACTCTTCCATCAATTCCACGAGTTGTTCCGATTGGAGATATTTTAATTTTGTCTTTTGTAATTTGTGAGTTTAATTCAAGTAATAAACCTTGCACTTGCACCTTCTTTGTTTTTTTGCGTAATCATAAAATAAAAAACGCTTTCAAAACACCCATTTAAAGCATATATAGACTGATTTAAAAAAATAATAAAAATATAATTTCAGGCAAACTTAGAAAAAGGTTATTTATGAGTAAAAGAGAACTTGTTAAAAGTCTTTTTGTGCAAGGGATGAGTATTGAGAAAATATGCACCTTAACAGGACTTAGTAGACAAGGTATATATTATATGAAAAAAGATGATTTTTCTAAAGGTATTGATTGGGAGAATTTGAAATTAGTAGCTTTAAGAGATGAAAAAGATTTAGAAAATAAGGAAGCTATTTTTTTAAACGCACTAATTAGTGAGTTTGAAAGATTTTTAGAAGGTGCTAGTAAAAATGAACTTGATATTGATACATTAGAAGCTTTAAATAAATACGCTAAAACCTACTGGGCTATCAAAGCTCCACAAAAAGTTGATATTAAGGCTTTAAATTTACAAACTTGCAAAAAAACAATCGATTCTATTATTGAGTTAGCTAGTTCCAATGAAGTAGTTTGTGAGTGGCTTAGCGATAATAGTGATTTAATTATTTCAAAGGTTTTAAAATGAATGAGCTTGGCATCATTTGCGACATTAAAGAGGGCAAAGCAAAAGTTGCTATTGGAGAAATGGTAACTGATTTTTTAAATGTTTTTCAAGCTTTTTCAAATTCTTACGCAGTGAGCTTTTCACCTTTAAGAATAGGAGAACAAGTTTTAGTAATGCCTGTGCGTGGAGATTTAAATTCAGGTGTAATTTTGCGTGGGCTTTATCAAGAAAAACACAAATCAAAAAACACAGATACTAATACTTTTAATATAGACTTTGAAGATGGAACACACCTAGAATATAACTCTAAAAGTAGCACTTTAAAGCTTGATGTAACTAAAGATATAAGTATTACTTGCGTAGATAAAACCATTAATAACCAAAACGACACCTTAAACACTCAAAGTCATACCACAAACGCTAACACCATAACGCTTAATGCCCCAAGCATTAATTTAAATGGTAACACTCAAATTGCAGGAGCAATTTCTACAAGTGGCAAAGGTGGAGAAAGTGGGACTTTTAGCATAAAGGGGAATTTAAATTTAATTGGTGATTTAAAGGTTAGTGGAAATATAAGTGATAGCAAAGGTGATTTAACAAATCATACTCATTCTTGCACAGATGGTGCTACGGCGGTAAGTAGATGAAATATTTAGCAAGCATTGAAGAAAGTGTTAAAGATATTTTAATCACTCCTTTGGGTTCAAGAGTAATGAGACCTGAGTATGGTTCTTTGCTTTATACGCTAATAGATAGAAAAATCGATGATGATTTTAAAATTAAACTTACTAGATATACAGCAGAGGCTATTTCAAAGTGGGAAAAAAGAGTAAAACTAAAAGGCGTAAGACTTAATGATTGCAAGGATAATAAATTAAGTATTACCTTGCTTTTTGAAAATTATCAGGATTTAAAAGTGGAGCTTAGTAAATGAGTGAAATTTTAAACGCTAATAATGCATACTTTAAACAAAGCTTTTTAAAAGATATTCCTTATCCAAAAATCATAGAAGAGCTTGATTTTGAAAAGATTTTAAAAGATCTTGAAGAGCTTTTTAAAAGCTTTTTAAATGAAAATGTAGAGCTTTTAGAATCAGATCCTTTTAAGGCTGTATTAGAAGCACTTGCTTATAGAGAAATGATAATTAGAGCAAGAATTAATGAATCCATAAAAGCTACATATTTACATTATGCTAGCGGAAGTGATTTGGATAATGTAGTAGCAAATGGCTATTTGATACAAAGGCTTAAAGGAGTTAAACCAACAGCCAAAGTAGAGTTTGAATTAAATACTTTACTTACTTATGATGTAATCATTCCAAAGGGTGCGATTTTTTCCAATGAAAATGCTGATATTGCCACCTTAAAAGAAGAAGTGATAATCAAAAAAGGACAAAACAAAGCACAAGGTATTTTAGAACTTGATGAGTTTGTGCAAAGTAAAGAAAGTAAAACCGAGTTTTTACAAACCCCACTGCCTTTTGTAACTAAAATAAAACAACTTGAAAGTTTTAGTGGTGGAGCAAGTGAAGAAAGTGATGAGGCTTTAAGAGAAAGAGCTGTGATGAGTGTGCATAGATTTTCAACAGCAGGAAGTGAAAAAGGATATATCTATCATGCCCTAAGTGCAAGTGCTAAGGTAGCTTCTATTAAAGCTTTAAACAATGGAGCAGGAAAAGTAAGAGTTATTATTAAAAGTGAAGATGAATCAAGTGTTGATGTGGTTAAAGAGTATTTAAGTGCAGATGAAAGAAGACCTTTAACTGATGAAGTAAGCGTGGAGTTAGCTAAGAAAAGAGAGTTTATTATAGAAGCTAAACTTTTGCTTTTAGAATTAAGTCGTGCTAATGAAATTAGTGAAAAAATCAATGCCTTACAAAGTGATTTTGATTTAAGTGTAGATTTAGCACTGGGATTTATTTATAAATGCTTACATCAAGATGGGGTTTATAAGAGTGAAATTTTAAGCATTAAAGAAAAAATCACAAATGAAGAAAAGCAAGAGTTAAAAGACTTACCTTTAGCAAACATAATAATAGCTGATGATGAGTTTGCAAAAATTAGCTTTGAACTTAGCTATGAAAAGGCTATATTATGAGTAACTTAGTTTTAAACCACCACCCAAAACAAAGCAAAGCTATTGATTTAAGTGCAAAGGCAAGATTTGAAGATTTGAATTTAGCTAGTATCACAAATTTAGCACAGCATTGTGATGAAAGATTATTGCCAATTTTAGCAAATGCTTATGATGTAAGTATTGATGGTTTAAGCCAAAAAGAAGCAAGAGCGCTTTTAAGCAAAGCTTTAATGCTTAAAAGACATGCAGGAACTACCTATGCCATAAAAGAAAGCTTAAAAGCAGTATTTGATACAGCTTTAGTAGAAGAATGGTTTAATTATGATGGTAAGCCTTATCATTTTAAAGTAAAAGTAACTAGCTCTCATAAACCTTTTGATGAAAACACTTTTAAACAGCTTGAAAAACTTATTTATGAGTATAAAAATGTACGTAGTGTTTTAGAAAGTATTGAGTTAAAAGTGCAAAGTAATTGTAATAAATACAATGCTAGTGCCAATTTTACAATAGAAAATATAAGTGTTTTACCGCTTAGAGTAAGACAAAGACAAGCAAAGCTTTCTTCTTTTAACGCAATAGCTGTTTTTATTAGTGAGAAAAATATACAAAGTGGAGTTGTTTTATGAATAGTGAATTTTACACCATACTCACAAAAATAGGTATAGCAAAAATCATCGATGCAAGAGCTAGTGGAAAAGCTATAGTTCTTTCTAAATTTAAAGCCTCTTCAAAAGTTATCATTCCTAAAGAAGAGATGCAAAATTTAGAAGAGATTGTATATGAAGCAAATATTAATTCTAAATATGTGGATGAAAAAAATGATCATCATTTGATTTTAGAATGCATTATAGGTGCAAAAGAAGGTGGATTTGAGATTAATGCTATAGGTATATATGATGATGAAAATGATTTAATCGCTATAGGGAATGTCCCAAGAACCTATAAGCCACTTTTAGAAGAAGGTGCTGCCAAAGAGATTATCTTTAAAATCATAATGGAACTTTCTAATACTAAAGATGTGATCTTAGAACTTGATAAGAGCATGGCTTTAGCAAGTAAAGATTATGTTGATAATATGAAAATAAATCTCTTATTGCCTATAACAAGTAATTCTAATGCTATCTTAAAAATTTTTAATGAAAAAATAGACAAAATCAAAGGAGAATAAATGAGTGTTGATATGAGTTCAAAAATAGATGAATTAGCTCACAATATAGGAGAAGTCATAAATAGAGCTGATGCATTGATGGATAAATTTGAAAAAAATGAAGGTGACATTGCTGGTATTGAGGAAAAACTAGAAAAAGCCGCAACAACAGATAAAGATAATTCATTTAGTGGAAATAATTCTTTTGAAAAACCTATAAGTATTCCAGAGGCTACCAAAGAAAACGAAGGAATTAATTTAGGTCAAGCTGATGGTAGATATTCTAAAATTTTAACTAAAAACTTAGAAATTACAGTAGGTACTAGTGGAATGTTTAAAACATTGCAAGAAGCTTTTGCTGAAGCTTCTAAATATTCTAGTTCGGCGTATATGTCTATAAGAATAAAATTACTAAATGAATTAACAATTACAGATAGAGCTTATTTAAATAATCATAATGGTGCAAATATTATTTTAGATGGTAATAATAATACTATTAAGACTAATAATAAATCTGCTTTATTTTTTTATGGGTTTAGCAACAATATTATCATAAAAAACATAACTTTGGAAAATATAGGTAGATATCAAGATAGTAGTGATGCTTTTTTATCAGGTATTACTGCTGATTTATTATCATGCATAGCCATAGAAGGAGAAAGTGTTAATATCAAAGGTTTTAAAATAGGAGTAATGTCTGGAACAGGCTCTAAAATATCAACCAAGTTTTGTAAAAAAGTTAATATAGAAAATTGTAAGTGGGGATTATGGGGATTATCCTCAGGAGAAGTATTAGGTTTTAACACTAATATTAAAAATTGCGAGGTAGCTAATTTTGTATCTGAAAACGGAAAGATTACAATTAAAGCTCAAATTCTAGAAGGTAATACTACTGATTACAATGTTCCTATTAACACATCTAATAACCCTAGTGGATATATTTGTAAAACAAATTAAGGAGAATATAATGATAATTGATAAAAACAATATAACACCTCAAGGAGCAAATATAAGTCTTTCATTAATACAATGGTCTATAGAATCAAGAAACACTCTTTCTATAGTAAATAGAGAATTAAATAAAGATGAGAATGATGAATATATAGATGATATCACACCACAAGAAATTGAAAATGGTACTAAAGCGGTTAAAGAACACTGTCTAGCAAATAAAAATGAGAATTTATATTTTGAGTACTTACTAGCAATTTCACAAGAAGATGAAAAATTAAATATTTTAAAAGAAAAGAAAAAATATGAAATTCAAACTAAAAGAGATGAAGCTTTAGAAAGCGGACTTATTTATAATGAGCATACTTTCCAAACAAGAGAAAAAGACAAGCAAAATATCATTGGAGCTGTAACTAATTTAATGCTTGATATACAAAGTGAAGCTAACTCAATTTCTGAAATCATTTGGATTGATATAAATGATGAAAAAGTGACTTTTACACCACAAGATTTTTTAAAATTTGCTTCAATGGTGGCTTATCATACCCAAGAAATTACATTTAAAGCAAATGCATTAAAAGAAAGAATAGAGCAAGCTAAATCCAAGCAAGATTTAGAAGCTATTGTTTGGGAGGAATGATGAAAAAAGTAATTTTAAAACCATTTAGCAAAGATAGATTTATACTTGTGCAAGATTATGAGTTTAGTTTAAAAAGCTTTAAAGGAAAAATACCTGCTAATTTTACAAGCAATGGAGCAAATATTCCTAGAATTTTTTGGAGTATTTTCCCGCCAAACTCACCTGAATATTTAAGTGCGGTTGTTGTGCATGATTATTTATGCGAAAAAGCTAATTCTAGAAATGATTATAAATTAGCAGATTTGGCTTTAAAAGAAGCTATGCAAGCCTTAGGATGTTCTAGTGTTAAAACTTTTATTTTTTATCATGCGTGCAATAGCTTTCATGCAATTAAATGCTTTTTAAAAGGTATTTAAAGGAGTTTAAAATGGATTATGGCATTTCTTATATACCAGAAGATGGGCAAGGTGGCTTAATAAAGCCTCCAACTCAAAAACCAGAAGTAATTGATAAAGAATTTATAGAAAAACTTATAAATGAAAAACTAAGTCATACTAAAGATGGTTTAAATGGCAAAAATGCTTTAAACATAGAACTTAAAGTAGAAGATAAAAAGCTTTTTTATAGACATTCTTTAAAAGAAAATCCTATTTTTACTTTTAAAGAAAAAATAGAGCTTCAAGCAAGCTCTTTGGCTTATTTTGAAAAATTTACAATTAAAAGCTTTCCAAATAATGCAAAAAAAGCAAAAATATCTTTAGTTACTATTTTTGCAGATAATGGAAAAAATTTTAGCATTAGTGCTAATACTCAAGGATCTTATGAGTATCTTGGAAAATTAAATCCAAAAGAAGCAAGCACTGTGTTAATCAATGAAAAAAGTGCAATGTTTAAAGCAGAATTAGATTATAAAATTTTAAAAGAAAACACTCTAAGTTCTATTGAGCAAGCTTTATATATTGATAAGATTTTTATCACTTTAGATTTAATTGATGAAAATGAGCAAGTCATATCAAAATGCGTTGTTTCTTATACATTCTTACAAGAAGATTTAAACTCAGATTTTCAAGAATTATATGATTTTAATAATGCAGCTAACACTTTAAGCACAAAAACAAAAGAATTAAAAAAAAGGAGTTAAATAATGGCAGCTAATTATGGAGTTAATTTTACTATAGAAAATGGTGCAGCAAGTCCTATAGCTATACAAAGTGATACACCTATAGGTATAGCTGGAGTGATTGAGGGTGCAAGTAAAGATATGATTTATACTAAGGCTGGATATGATAGCACTCAAACTATGCCAATTTTTGCTTTTTCTAATGCAAGCAAAGCAAAAGAGTTTGTAGGTGATTTGATTAAAGAGCATAATTTACAAGATTTCAGACTCTTAGACGCTTTAGAATGCATTAATTTGCAAAATGTTTCTAATGTGATTATCATTAGTTTTTTTGAAAAAGATACAGAGGATGAAAACACTTTAGCAAATGCAAGTGAAGCGATAGAAATGTTTAAAAAAGCAAAGCATCGCACAGGCTTTGCTCCTGATTTAATCATCGCTCCTTATTATTCTCATGAAGCAGGTATAAAAGCTAAACTTCAAAGCGTAGCAGAGGCTATGAATATTACAGCTATAGTAGATTTATATGCAAATAATGCTGGAGAAGCTATTAATGCTATGGAAAGTTTTAGCTCAAAAAGATTGGTTGCCACTTGGCCTTGGGTGCAAATTTTAAATACCCAAGGAAAATACACCTATGTTCCTCAAAGTCCAATCATAGCAGCAATGATAGCACATACTGATGGAGATAAAGAATATGGCTTTAGCGATTCTTACTCCAATAGAGTTATGAATGGAGTAACTGGGAGTGAGCATTTTGTGGAATTTATTATGGGCGAAGATTGTGATGCAGATAGATTAAGAAAAAATCATATTTCAACTTGTATTCTTTATGAGGGCTTTAGAACTTGGGGCGGGGAAAGTAGTGATGAAGATACCATATGGCAAGATTTAGCAAGAGTAAGAACTTTTGATCGTATAGCCATAGCAGCCCAAAAGGCCTCTTTTAAAGCTATAGATAAAAAAGCTAGTGAGCTTTATTTTGTGAAGATTAGCGTTGAGGAAATGCTAAGAAATTTAAAAGGTGCTAAGGTTTTAATTGGCTATGATGTAGAGTGGGATGAGGAAAAAAACACTCCAAGCAATGTTAGTGCTGGTAAATTTTACTTAAAAGTAAAAATCATGAATAACCCAATTGTAAAACAACTAACCATTAACTTCAAATACTCAGATGAGTGGAGTGATGATTTGATTAAGAGCATTAGCGATCAATAAATAAATAAAAAAGGAGTAGTATGTTTAATAGAGTGCCTCAAGTAATAGAACAAGCAAATTGTTTTATAGATGGATATGGATATGCTGGAGTAGCAAGAGATATTACTTTACCTGTTATAGAACAAGAAGTATTAGAAAGTAAAGGTGCATTAAGTGCAAATTATGGCACAGGTGTGTTTAAAGCAATGGAATGCTCTTTTAAAATTAGTGAAATGGGAGAGCAAGCTTTTGAAGCTTTTGGTGTAAATACTTTTTCTAAAACAAAAATTCCTCTTGTTTTTAAGGCAAGCATTCATGAGAGTGGATCAGGTAAAGAAATACCTTTCATGGTTGAGTTAAATGGAGAATTTACTTCAATGACACCACCTTCTATCGTAGCAGGTGGAGAATTTACAAGCGAGATCAAAATCAATGTCCATTATATAAAGATCACAATGGATGGTAAAAAGTTATTTTTAGCTGATGTGAAAAATCTTATTTTAGAATTTAACGGCATTGATAAAATGGCAAAAGTAAAAGCAAATTTAAGTTTATAAGGAGAAAAAATGTCAAAAATCATCAAACTATCAAATGGAAATGAAGTCAAATTTAACGCACCAACAGCTGGAATGTTGCGTCGATCTATGGATATGCAAAAGGGCGAGGGCTCAAGAGCTTTTTATATTATCGGAGAATGTACTAATATGAGTTTAGAAGAACTAGATAAATTAAATCTTGAAGATATTACACTTTTAAGTAATACACTAAATGAGTACCAAACTCCCAGTGGGAGCAATAAATAATGAGGCTATTGCTTTAATAGCCCATTATTTGCATTTTTCTTATAATGAAATTATGAATTTAAATATAAAAGATTATCTTGAATTTTTAGATATTAGTTTAAAAATTGCTAAATCTAGCTAGCTTTTTTTAAAAGACAATAAATGAAAGTTAAAACAAAAAGACTTAAGGAAAAAAGTATAAAAAAAGAAGTGATATTAATAAAGCTTGCCAAATAATCATCACTTAAAAAAGAAAATAAAAAAGCGACAAAAACACCGAGTGTTAAAAAGGCTTTAAAAACGATTTTAAAGTTTTTTAAAAAGAATATTTTAGCGTTTAAATCATAGTCTATTTTTTTCATGAAATGGATTTTACAATAAAAAGGAAGATTATGCAAGATTTGGGACTTAGTTTTGGTATATCTTTAGCGTTTAAAGGATTTAAAGAATTTGCTAAAAATACTGAGGCTTTAAAAAAATTTAGCGCTAATTTAGACCAAAGCACAAAAAGCGTCAAAGCTTTAAATAAAAGCATAGATGCTCTTGAAAAATCAAAAGCTAAAATAAGTGCTTTGAAAGAAGAATTTGGTTCTATGAGTGGCGAACTTGTAGGAAAAGCAGCTGCTTCTTTAGCTGTTGTAGCTCCTGTTAAAATATCAGCTAATGTGGAGGATGATTTAAACCGCATCAACCAATATCTTAACATGGACAATCAAACTCTTAATACATTAAGGGAAAATTTCTTATCTCTTAGTTCTAGCTTAGGTGCTCCGGTAAATGAAATAATGAAATTAGGGGCAGAAGCAAGTAAACTTGGTATTAAAAGTCAAGAACAGATTTTGGCTTTTTCAAAACTTGGAATAAATTATCAAAAAGTTTTTGAATTAAGCAATGAAGAAGCCGCTGGCTTTATGAGTAAATTATCAAATATCTACAAGCTAAATGTAGATCAAATGCAAAGTTTAGGAGATAAGATAGTTAATGTAGCTAAAGTTTCTAATGTATCAGCTGCTAGTGTTGCTAGGGTAATGAATGAAGTAGGAGGCGATGCTAAGCTTATAGGAATGAATGCAGAGGCTACTGCAGCACTTAGTGCTGCTTTTGCAAGCGCTACTAAAGATGAGGGTGAAGCAGTAGGGACTTTTAAAGCTCTTACTGGAGTACTATCTACACTTAATAACGCCAGCGATGATGTCAAAAAACAATTTTTATCACTAGGTCTTAGTACAGAACAATTGAGTGCTTACTTTAAACAAGATGGTGCTGAGGCTGTAAAAATACTTTTAAATCAAATAAAAACATTACCAAAAGATGAAATGACAGATTTTTTAAACTCTGTTTTTGGAACTGGTGCTGCAGGTATGATGCAAAATTTAGTTGATAATACAGATAAATATGAGCAAGCATTAAAAAGCTTAAACAAAACTCAATCTGGTAGCTTAAACCAAGAATTTCACAAATTTAATTCCAGTACAAATGCAAACATCGATAAGCTTACAACATCAATCAGCAATCTAACAGCTTCACTAGGAGCCGCACTTGCACCTGCTGTTAATATAATAACTAAAGCTTTAAGTTCTGTTATTAATGCAATTAGATGGCTTGTGGATACCTTTCCAAACTTAAGTGCTGCAATAGGAACAGCAATAGTTGTGATAACTGCCTTAAGTGTAGCTGTAACTGCTTATAGAACAGGACTTATTCTCACTCAATTAGTCATGGCTAATTTTGCTTTTAGCATAACAAAAATAACTGCTGCTTTTAACATATTAAAAATCGCATTTTTAAGCAATCCTATAGGTCTTGTTTTAATGGCTATTGCTGCTATTGCTGCTTTGGTTATACTAAATTGGGATAAAGTAAAAAACTTTTTTATTTCATTTTTAGAAAAAATTAGTTCTGCTTTTTCTAGTTTTGGTGATTTCTTTAAAGGAATTTGGCAAGGTATTGGTGGTTTTTTTAGTTCCTTGTGGGATGGTTTGTTTGGATGGTTTGCATCTAAATTCGAGTGGTTAAGTTCTGCTTTTTCAAAAATCAAAGAGGTGGCTAAAAGTATTGGGGCTTTTTTTGGCTTTAGTGAAGACAAAAATCAAGAAGAAAATAAAAAACAAGAAAAAATAACACATGCAAATTCTAGCACCCCAATTACACCAAAATCAAATATAACTAACATAATAGAAGATAAGCCTGCTATGATTTCTAAAAAAGGTGAGCTTTCCACAAGAAATGAAATTAATGTAAATATAAATGGAACTTTTAATATAAGTTCAAAAGATGGAGTGTTTGATTTAAAAAATTTTGCAAAAGAAATTGAAAATAGTGTTTTATCAGCATTAAATAAGAATGCAGATAAAAAAGCACAAACAACTATATGGGGTTAAAAATGATATTTTGTTTAGGTGAATTTCAATTTGAAGCTTTAAACGTAGATGAACTTGAAAAAAGCTATGAATATGGTATTACGAGTATAGAGCGTATTAATAATCACAAGGCATTAATTAGTGTATCTAAAGCAAATGAAAGCATAAGAATAAGTGGAAAAACATTACCTTTAAGTAAAGATAAAAATACTTATTTAGATACTTTAAAGCAAATGGCTTCTCAAAATAAAAGTTACGCAATGTGTAGTGCTAGTGGAAGATATTTTGGAAATTTTGCAATTTTAAGCATAAATGAAAGACAAAGTGCATTTTTAAACGGAAGTGGCTTTTTAGTACAAAGTTTTGAACTTAACTTGCAAAGGGATTTTGATGAGTAAAATTTACATTGCTAAAGATGGAGAAAAGCTTGATAGCATAGTTTATAAACATTATGGCACCTTAGAATATTTTGATCAGGTTTTGATGGTAAATCCTAAACTAGAGCCTCTTTTAAAAACAGGAGATAAGATTGTTTTGCCAGTGATAAAGCAAAAAGAAAGTAAAGAGGATGTGCTATGGTAAAATGTCCTAATTTTAAAATAAAAGCAAATAATGAAGATATAACACAAAGAATTAGCAAAAATTTAATCAGCCTTAGTTTTGATGATAAAGCTAAAGATGAAAGCGATGAGTTAAGTATTAGCTTAAATGGACTTTATGCAAGAGCTCCTTTTGGAGATAAATTAGAACTTTGGCTGGGATTTGATGAAAAACTTTATAAATGTGGAACTTTTAGCATAAATGGTTTTAGTAAAAATTATGGTAATCACACAACAGATATTAAAGCTACTGCGATTAATTTTGCTAGTGATATTAAAAATAAAAAATCAAGAACATGGGAAAACACTAATCTTGCAGATATTGCTTTAAAAATTGCCACAGAAAACAACTTAAAAGCAAAAACAAACAACGCAAATAAAGCTTGTATCAAACATGAACTTCAAAATAATATAAGTGATATTGAGTTTATCTATACTTTATGTGCAAAATATGGTTTTTTAGCTTGTATAAAAGAACAAACTCTTATCATCATAGAGCAAAAACAAGCAGCACAAGAAGGAGTTGTAGGTGGAGGAGAGCAAGAAGGTGGTATTAAATATAGCTTTGATTTAAAAGATTTAAGTGATTTAAATATTAACATTAAAAATAGAAACAATTATACTGGTGTTAAAGTTAGCTATCAAGATATAGAACAAGCTGTTGTAAAAAATGTAATGAGCGGAAATGATAGTGCAGCTGTGTATGAGCTAAAAATCGCTGGAGTAAAAAATGAAAGCGAGGCTTTAAGGATAGCAAATGCTAAACTCGATGCTTTAAATGCAGCTTCTTACGAAGGAAGCTTTAGTATGCTTGGAGCAAACATAAAAGCAGGAGCGCGCGTAGAAATAAAAGGTATCGAAGAAAAAGCTATTTTTATAGTATCAAAGATGTAAAACATGACTTTTCTTTGAGTGGTTATACCATAAGTGTGAATTTTGAAGGATGAGATAGGAAAACAAAGGAAAAGTCAGATAGCATTCAGTGATACGACTTAAGATATTATTGTGAATTAAGTGACAATAAAAAACTTCAGCTTTTCTTTTTTTAAAAAAATATATTCTATATAAAATACTAAATACACTACATCTTTATTCTTCCATTTGATCGATTTCTTTAAGTATTTTTAAAATCCTTGTACTCTCTTGATCTCTGTCTATATATTCTTTATAAGCATTATATGACTGAATTATTAATTCATCGTATGTCAACAGTTTAATTCTTTTTGATTTTAATGCATCTTGATCTTCTTTTTTTGTATCTAAATCTTCCCATTCTTTTGGTATTTTACCGCATATGAAAATACATTCAATTGTTTCATTTTCCCTATTAATTTGCTTTAATTTATTTTTTAACGCCATTTTATATTTTCCCAACTGGCCTGTAATTTGTGAAAATGTTATATTAACATTAGCTCTTTTGAGTTCAATGATAAGATGTTCTCCAGCTGTTTTTCTATAGTGAATATCTATTCTACCTTTTTTTATATCATCTGAATCATCTTGTGCCAAAAGTTGAATTACTTCTTCCATTTGTGCATTCTCTGTACCTCTTTCCCATGAAGGGTCAAGTAGCCACAAGTTGTCAAATATATGCTCTTGTAAAATTCTCTCTTTTTCATTGTTTTGCATTTTTTCTTTTAAAGATTGTATAATTTTTAATCTTTCGCTAGTGATTGTATAATAAACCCCTGCTTCAATATCTCTATAATAGTCAAAAATTTCTAAAAATTTTTCTAAATTATCGTCGCTTATTTCATTTAGCGAATCGAGAGCGTTTCGTATTTTCATATTTTCAAATGCTAATACTCCTTGTTTCATAAGGGTTATTTTATCTTTTTCTTCTTTGGCAATTTGATTGATTTTTCCAAATAATTTATCTGCTTGTTTTTTTAAATTTCTATCTAAGCTATCATACCATTTTTTAATAGGTTCGTACTTCTGTGCTTCTTTTACACCCATTTCCTCTTTAAATTTTTGTCGTTGATTGCTTATAATGCCAAGTTGTTTCCTTAAAAATTCCTTTAAAATAATATATCTCTGATCATCCTCTTTGAGTTTTTGTCTATTAGAAGTGGCTATATCTTCAAGATTATCATCATCTAAAAAATCTGCACAGATTTCTCCTATTAAAAATTTTGTATACAACCCGCCAATTCTAAATTCTGCTAGTATATCTTCTTGAGCAAGTTTTCCTCTAACAAGAATAGAAATCTTATTTAAATTTTCATCTCCATCTTCTTCTTGCAATAATCCAGAATCTTCTGCATTACCTATCCAACCACTAATTGAGTAGCTATCTTCTATATTATTTTGAAGTAATGTAGACTGTGTGCCTTCTTTGCATAAATTTAAAAATTTTTTACTACTTTCTCCAAAATACCAAATATAGTCTAATTTTTTAAAATAGTTTCTTTCTTCTATTCCAATTTCTTTTCCATTCACAACTACCTTAAAATTTGAATTATCTATAATTGAAAAACGTCTTGCTAAATTCATTCTAATATTATTATATTTAATTCGTTCTCTTTTTAGTTTTTCTAAAATTATAACAGTTCCTTGGCATTCTATTTGCATTGGTAAGCTATTGTTATCTAGCGGAGTTGGCTCGTATACCCCTTCTTCATCAATTGCTTTTTTAATATCATCAATATCCATGATAAATGCATTAGTTATATCATCTTTTTTCTTACTGATAACAGTAATTTTATTTGCAATTGAAAATAAAGATAGTTTTCCTATTCCTTTTCTACCCATAACTTTTCTACCACTTGGAGTTTTCGTAAAATTATCAGCTCTTTTCTTATATCCAACATTTAAAAATTTTTCATTAATATCGTCTTTGTTCATACCAAAGCCATTATCTATAATCTCTATCTTATCAGTATCATGAATATTCATTTTAACTTCTGTTGCATCTGCATCCCAAGAATTTGCAACTATTTCAGATAAAACAGCTGGTAAATTACTGTATAAATTAACCCCCAAATGCTCAATTATATTTAAACTAACTTTCATTCTATATTGCATAAAAATTCTCCAAATGTTTTTTAATGCTTATTCCTATTATTTCTCCAAGTCTTGGAGGAACAGCATTTCCTATATGTCTTGAGATAACAGATGTTTTAATTCCAACTTCATTATCAATAAAATCATAATCTGCAGGAAATGTTTGCAATAAACTTGCTTCTCTTAAACTTATTGCACGATTTTGCTCAGGGTGTCCAAATCTACCATTTCCTAAACTCGTACAAAAAGTAGTCATTGTAGGGGAAGGTTCTTCCCATTTCATCCTTCCATATACACTACCAAAATTTTTACCAGATTCTTTTTTATGGCATTTAAGTATTAAATGCTCAGGCCAATCTTTCCAACTACCACCATTTTTAGGGGTAGCTTTAATTCTTTCTAAATTTAATCCTGATAAAGGTTTAGCTATGTGTAATGGATCTGTTTTTGATTGTTCTCCTGATTTAATTTTAGGTAGAAAACCAATTGTATCTCTTACTGTTTTGTAATTTTCTTTGTGGTGTGTTTTATTTATAATGTGTATTTCTTTAATTTTAGATCCTAATAAAACTAATCTTTTTCTTTTTTGTGGCATACCATAGTCTGGACAAAATATAATTTTATAATCAATAAAATAACCATGTTTTTTTAAAGTATTAATAAAATTTTTAAATATTGGGTATTTTTCTAAATTAGGTACATTTTCCATACTAATAATTTCAGGTTTTATTTCAATTATTAATCTAAGAAATTCATTAAGCAAAGTCCATTTCTCATCATTTTCATTATTTTTTCCTTTAGTGTATTTAGAAAATGTTTGACATGGAGCACATCCTACTAGAATCTTGCATTTTGTATCACCAAAATATTCTTGAATCTCTTTTGAAGAAATGTTTTTTATATTTTTTTCTATAAACTGTGCTTTTATATTTTTTTCATAAGCATATTTGCAGGTTTTATCTAAATCATATCCTGCTATTATTTCAAAACCAGCTTGTTTTAAACCACAGCTTAATCCACCAACACCACAAAATAAATCAATTACTTTACTTTCACTCATAAAAGACACTTTATTTTTTTGCAAAATTATATAATGAAATTTTATACAAGATGCTTAAAGACTTTTAATATCTCTTTAGATAATATTAATGATATTTTTTGCATTAGAAATCAAAGTCAAACAAATGCGACTTTGATTTTAAGCATCAAATGGCTTTGATTTGAAAAGCGGTTTTATATTTTTGGAATGGTAGGAAAAAATGCTATATTATTAGTAGATGTAGCTAATAAAAAATGCGATGAAGGAAAAGCACTAATTTATGCAGGAAAAAGTCGTTTAAGGGCCATTTTAATGACAACTTTTGCGATGATTTTTTCCATGTTTCCACTAGCACTTTCAAGGGGTTCTGGTTTTGAAGGAAATTCTCCTATGGCCATTGCTATTATATTTGGTCTTATTAGCTCAACCTTACTTACACTTTTAGTAGTACCAGCTTTATTTAAATTTGCTCATAATTTAGATGTGAAAATTAAAAAAATCTACCAAAGAGAGAAAATTTAATTAAAAACTCTCATACTCTTTAGCTATAAAAACTTCATCATCTTTTACAATCAATGGGCGTTTTATGAGTGTTGGGTTTTCTAAAATCATTGCTTTAATTTTATCTTGGTCTAAATTTTGAAGTTTTTCTTTATTTAAGCCTAATTTTCTAGTGCTCATACCCGCTGTATTTACAAGCTCCAAAACATTTCTTTTACTAAGCCAAAAATTTAAAGTTTCTTCATCTAGCTTTTTAATATCTAAAAATTCAAATTCAATTTTCTTAGAATTTAAATAATCCATAGCTTTTTTAACACTATTGCAATTTTTAATACCATAAAATTTTAACATTTTCTTGCCTTTTTAACTAAGTCTGCTATGATAAATGCTAATTCTAAAGCTTGATCAGCATTTAATCTTGGATCACATTGTGTTTCATAGCGTTTAGAAAGTTCTTCTTGAGTGATATTTAAAGAGCCTCCTACACATTCTGTTACATTTTGCCCTGTCATTTCCAAATGTACCCCACCAGGATATACTCCCTCACTCATAGCTATTTCAAAAAATGCACGCACTTCTTGAATGATTTTATCAAATTCTCTTGTTTTAAAATTACCTGATTTAACTGTGTTTGCATGCATAGGATCTATGCTATAAAGTATATTAAATCCTTCTTGTTTTAACTCTTTAAATAATTTTGGCAAGGCATTTTCTATCTTATCACATCCCATACGAATGATAAAATTTAATCTTCCTGCTTCATTATGCGGATTTAAAATACTTACTAACTTTTTAATCTCATCTAAATCATAATTAGCACTAAGTTTAACACCAAGTGGATTTTTCACACCGCTTAAAAAATGCACATGTGCTTCATCTGCCTTTCTAGTACGCTCACCTATCCAAAGCATATGTGCTGAACAATCATAAATTTCCCCGCTTAAACTATCTACCCTAGTTAAAGCTTCTTCATAAGGCAAAAGCAAGGCTTCATGAGAAGTATAAAAGGCTGTTTGAGAAAGATTTGGAGTATCAGTGATACCACAAGCTTGCATAAAAGCTAAAGCTTGAGTGATTTTTTCACTAAGTTCATCATATTTTCTCCCAAGTTCTGCCTTTTTTAAAAAACCCAAATTCCACTTATGCACTACTCTTAAATCCGCTAAACCACCTCTTGAAAAAGCTCTTAATAAATTTAAAGTTGTAGCACTTTGATAATATGCTTCTAGCATTCTTTTAGGATCAGCTATTCTTGATTTTTCATTAAATTCAAAACCATTAATAATATCCCCGCGATAACTTGGAAGCTTTACTCCTTCAATTTCTTCAAAATCACTACTTCTTGGCTTTGCAAATTGTCCTGCAACGCGCCCTACTTTAACGATGGGACAAGATCCTGCAAAAGTAAGCACTATAGCCATTTGAAGCATAACTTTGAACATATCTCTTATATTATCAGCGCCAAAATTTACAAAACTCTCAGCACAATCTCCTCCTTGGAGTAAAAATGCTTGAGAATTTACAACCTTAGCAAGAGATTTTTTTAATTTATCTACCTCACCTGCAAAAACAAGCGGTGGTAATTTTTCTAATTTTCTAACAACATCTTGTAATTCATTTTCATCAGGATATTGTGGTTGTTGCTGAATTTTATAATTTTTCCAAGAATCTTTAGTCCATTTCATAGCTTAACTTCCTCATTTTAGTAAGCTAAAATTATACAAAATGAGGCTTAAATTAAGATTTTAAAACACTTTCAACGCGTTCAAGACTATCTTGCTTATACAAAGTTAAGCGCACTATAGAATCTTCTAGCGCTAAAAGATTATGAATCTCATGAGCTTTTAAACTTATACTATCTAGTGTTTTAAGTAAAATTTTTTGGTTTAAAACTCCAAAATCAATGGAGCCTTTTAATACTTGTATGGTAATATCAAAAGGCGCTTTATGATCTTTCATAAAGCTATCTTTTGACATAGTTATGCAGATTTCTTTAGCATAAGCATTTTCTATTTTCTTAGATATATTTATGCCGTTTTGAATTTCTTGCTCCCAAGAAATTACTTCATATATTTGAGTTCTAAATTTCACTTTTATTTTTTAAGTTCTTTAATACGAGCAGCCTTACCTCTTCTATCTCTTAGGTAGAATAATCTAGCACGGCGCACACGACCTCTTCTTAATACTGTAATACTTTCTAAACTTTCACTATAAATAGGGAAAATTCTTTCAACGCCTACATTATTAGCGCCGATTTTACGTACGATGAAAGTTTCATCTACACCATTTCCTCTACGTGCTATACAAATACCTTCAAAATTTTGAATTCTTGTTTTATCGCCTTCTTTAATGCGAATAGCAAGTCTTAAAGTATCTCCAGCACGAAATTCTGGAACATTTTTACCTTCAATTTGTTTTTGCTCAAATTGCTCAATGTATTTATTTTTCATAACGATATTCCTTAAAATTTGCGTTCATGCTTTTGATACAAATCAGGACGAAAATATTTCGTTTTGCAAGACGCCAAAGTAGTTTTTAAAGCTGTGATTTTAGCGTGATTTCCCTTTAAAAACTCTGAAGGCACATAAAATTTTTTATTTTCCTTTTCAAAAATAAAAGGTTTAGAAAACGATGGGGCTTCTAATAAGTCATTTTCAAAACTTTCTTCACTTAAGCTTTCGCTATTTCCAAGAACATCTTGAATATTTCTGCTAATAGCATCACACATCACCAAAGACGCTAACTCTCCACCTGTAAGTATAAAATCACCTATAGAAAATATCTCATTAGCAAATTCTTCCACAATGCGCTCATCCAAACCCTCATATCTACTACTTACAAAGCAAATATGATCTTTCTTACTTAATCTTTTAGCATCAGTTTGTTTAAAAGTCTTAGCGCAAGGCAAAAGAAAAACAAAATGAACATTTTTATCTTGCTTTTTAATATACCTTAAGCAATCATACAAAGGCTGAGCTTGCAACAAAAGCCCTGCGCCTCCTCCTATTTTATAATCATCTACTTTAAAGTGCTTGTTTGTGGTAAAATTTCTAGGATTAACAAAAGCAAATTCTAATATCCCTTTTTCTTTTGCTCTTGCTAAAATAGAAGTTTGAAAATAAGGCTCAATAAGCTCTGGGAATAAACTTACAAAAGTATATTTCATGAATTTTCTAAAATATCTAAAGCAGATTGTGTGAATATCTTTTTATTTTCTACATCAACTTTTTGAATATATTTATCAACATAAGGAATATAAAAGTTTTTAACCTTTGTTTGTAGTTTTTCATCGCATTTTATACAAAATAAAAATCCTGCTCCATTTTCTAAAATGTCTTCAACTACACCTAGTTTGTGCTCATTTTCAATAACATCACATCCAATTATGTCAAAATAAAAATACTCATCTTTTTTTAATTTACAAGTTTCTTTTGTGGCTTCAATAGTTTGAAAAAGAGTAATATTAGTTAAGGTTTTAGCAGTCTCAACACTCTCAAATCCTTCAAATAAAACTAAAGATCTAGTTTTATCAAAAGCCTTTATGGTGTAAATTTTTTGATTAATATCAAAAAATTTAGCACCTATTTTAAACTGCTCATAAAAATCACTAAGATTATGTAATTTTACATAACCTTTTAAACCAACACTTTTCCCAAGTTTAGCAACTTGGATCAAATCATTCTTCAATGGCTTTTACCGTTATACGATATGAAGTTGCATCTTTAACTTTATAAGCCATAATGACTGTTTTTATTGCGTTGATTAATTTTCCATTTTTTCCGATCAACTTACCAGTATCAGATGGATCGACATAAATGATAACCTCAGCAAAATTGTTTTCTAAATTTTGTCTTTGTATATCAACTTTTTCAGGAAAATCAACAATTAATTTTGCGTATTCTCTTAAAAAATTTTCAACCATTTTTATTTGCTTGTAATAGCTGCTACTCTATCGCTTAACTTAGCACCTACGCTTTTCCAATAAGCTAAACGCTCAGCATCAAATTTTACCACTTCAGGTTCAACCATAGGATTGTAATATCCAATGCTTTCTATCCAGCTACCATCGCGTCTTTTTCTACTATCAGTTACAACTATACGATAAAATGGTCTTTTTTTACGTCCCATTTTTGTAAGTCTGATTACTGTCATTTTAATACTCCTAAAAAAATTAAAATTTTGTTATAGATATTTTAACTCATATATCCATAAAAAAGCTTTAATTATTGCGGTCTTTTAGCTTGCTGCAACATATTCATAAAGTTTTCCATTCCTTTTTTATTTGAAAATTTCTTTGCCAACTTGGCTGCATTACTAAATTGTTTTAAAAAGCGATTTACTTCCATTTGAGATAAACCAGCACCCTCTGCAATACGACGCTTTCTTGCGTTATTTAACAAATCAGGATTTTCTCTTTCTTTTGGCGTCATTGATGAAATCATTGCCTTAATATGAATAATTTCTTTAGAATTATCCAAGTCAATATCTTTAATATTTGCTGCCATAGATGATAAACCAGGTATCATACCAATGATTGATTTCATACTACCAAGTTTTTTAACACTTTCCATTTGATTTAAAAAGTCATTAAAATTAAATTCACCTTTTTTAATTTTCTTATTAAGTTTTTTTGCTTCTTTTTCATCAATAATGGTTGCAGTTTTTTCAGCCAAAGTCGCTAAATCACCCTCGCCCATGATACGATTAACAATCCTATCAGGGATAAACACTTCCAAATCAGCTACTTTCTCACCAACACCTATAAATCTTAAAGGCACACCAATTTGTTTTGCTATACCTAGCGCAACACCACCTTTAGTATCTGCATCAAATTTACTTAAAATAACCCCTGTAATTTCTAAAGCCTCATTAAAACTACTTGCAGTTTTAACTCCATCTTGACCACTCATAGCATCAGCTACATAAAATACTTCATCAGGATTTAAAATAGCTTTTACTTCTTTAAGCTCATTCATCAAAGCCGTATCAATTGCTAAACGGCCGGCAGTATCTACAAGCAAAACATCATACATAGAATTTTTTGCTTTTTCCAAAGCTTGTTTAGCTACATTTAAAGGATTGCTTTCATTTTCTATGAAAAATAAATCAAGCTCATTAGCTTGAGTGAGTTGTCTTAGCTGTTCTACTGCAGCTAATCTTTGCAAATCACATGCAGCAATTAATACTTTTTTATTTCTTAGTTTTAAGTAATTAGCAATTTTTACCGTAGTAGTAGTTTTACCACCACCTTGCAAACCACACATCAAAACAACCGTAGGTGGCTTACTAGCAAATACAAAACCTTGATTTTTACCTTTAACACTAAGAATTTCTTCTAAATTTTTCTTAATTGAGTCTAAAAATTGTTTTTGACCTATGCCATTAGTTTTCACATCATTTTCTACTAAAGCAAGTAATTCTTTAGTAACTTTATGATGTACATCTGCTTTTAAAAGGGCTTTTTTTAAAGTGTCAAGAGCATTTTTTAAAGCTTTTTCATCATCAACAAAACGAAGTTTATTAACTGCGGATTTAAATGACTCACTAACTATTTCAAACACTTTATTTTCCCTTTATTAAAATTTTAAAAAGCTAAATTATAAACCCTTTTAGCTTTAAACGCCTTTAAAAATTTAAATTTTTTATTTCAAAACCATAAGCATTGAAGCTCTCATCAAGCAAGGCTTTAAATTGATAATCAAAAATATGCGTTTCATAAGAGTGTAAATACATTCTTGATGAACTAATTTTTGCATATTTTTCATCACCGATAATACCATGTTTTATATGATTTAAATGTACTCTAATTTGATGTGTTCTACCTGTTTTAATGACTGCTTTTATTAAGGTTTTTTTAGCATTTACCATTAAAGGTATAACTTGGGTATGAGCTTCTAAGCCAAATTTATCGATTTTACTAAAGGCTCCAGATTTATTTTTTATAGTAGTTATTTTTTCACAAATTTCAAGTTCTTCAGCAATCACTCCATCAACAATAGCCAAATAACTTTTATAAACATTTTGCTTTTTATATTCTTGGATACATTTTAGTCTAAATTCCTCATCTTTACTTAAAAGTAAAACTCCACTTGTTTCTCTATCAAGCCTGTTGATTAATTTAGCATTATAAACACTTTCTAAATTCTCACTAATTTCTCCATAAGGCTTATTTAAGGCTATGATTTTATCATCTTCAAAAAGTATTTTTGCTTTTTTTATTTTTTGCACAACAAATCTTGTTTTAGAACTCATTAAAGCTCTAGCTATAACAACCTTTTTACCCATAGCAAAAACACAGCCTTTGTCAATCAAATCTTTTGCTGCGTTATTAGAAATTTTTTCTTGCATTGCAAGCAATTTATAAGCTTTTTCTTGCATCTAAACCTTCTTTTATACTTAATATAACTTCACTTAAGTCACTTTGTTCTTTAAGTTGTGCTTGTGATAATTTTTGTTTTAAAAAACTATTTATATCTTTTACACTCTCGCAAATATATAAACCATCAACTTCTTGATATAAACTTTCTTGATTGAAAAAATATCTCCCTGAGATAATAACATTATTCCATCTAGCTGCTTCTATGGGATTATGCCCACCTATATTATCTACAAAAGAGCCGCATAAAAAAACCACATCACTAATCTTATAAAAACTTTCTAGCTCACCCAAAGTATCTAACAATAAACATTTGGTATTAAAAAAATTTGCAAAATCATTTTCACTTAAAGTAAAGTCTGAAAATTTTTGCATATTATAGTGGTTTTTTTGACAAAAATCTTTTAAAATTCCCTCAACCTCGCCAAAACGCTCCGGATGTCTTGGGACAATAATCAATTTATCATTTTCTTCTAAATTAATTTCATCAAGCAATAATTGCTCTTCATTTTCATGTGTGCTAGCAAGTACAATAATCCTAGCTTTAGGTTTGGAATAGTTTTTCACTTGCTCTTGTTTTATATTAGCTTTGATATTCTTGTATGCTATAACATTTTTAGCGCCCAAACATTCTAATCTTTCTTTGTCTTTTTGACTTTGCGCAAATACAACATCAATATATTTAAAAATCAAACGATAAAAAAAGCTAAAACGCTTGTAATTTTTTAAAGATCTATCACTAATCCTAGCATTTAATAAAATCACTTTTGCATTATAAAATTTAGCTATAAACACAAGCATAAGCCAAAGCTCTGCTTCAAAAATAATCAAAACTTTGCAAGGTCTCATCCAAAAAGGCACAAAAATTTCAAATGGTAAAAAATTTACTTTTTTAGAATGTCTTAAAGCTTCACTAAAACCAGTTTGAGTGATGGTTGAAATTTTACAAGTTGGAAAAAGTTTTATTAAAGGAATAAGGCTTTTAATCTCACCAAAAGAACAAGCATGAAAATATACATCACCTTGTTTTTGTCTTAAATTTTTGTAAAGAAAAAATCTTGATTTTAATGATATTTTATACTTTTCCTTACAAAAACTTAAAATCAACAAAAAAGGAGCTGCAATTACATATATAATTGCAGCAAAAATATAATAAAAAAAAATCAATTTTGATTTTCTTCTTTTTCTTTGTATAAAATTCTTCCACAATGTGGACAAGTTACGATTTCATCGCCTTTTAAAACAGCTAAATAAGTTTTATCATAAATTCTCATAAAACAGCCATAACAAGCATGTTTTTTTACAGGAACTACAGCGCTATTTCCCGCCCATTTTCTAATTTTTTCATAAAAAGTTAAAACTTTTTGATTTATTTCACCCATTAGTTTAACTTTTTTATCATAAATTTGCAATCTATCTTTTTCAATATCTACTAATACAGCTTTAGTTTGAGCATCGATTTGATCCACTTCATTTTCAAGTTCGCTTCTTTTAGCTTGTAATTCTTGTATGAATTTTTCTTTATTTTCTAAAATTTTATCTAATCTTTCTATTTCTTCATTTGCTGCATCAAGTTGCTCTTTAGCTATATCTTCTTCAATTTTTAAAGCATTTGCTTCTTTTTCAGTTTTTACTGCAGCACTTTTTTTAGCTATTTCTTTAATTTTTACACCAAATTCTGCAATATGGTTATTGTTTTGAACTTTTTGATTTTCTATATCTTTAATATCTTTCTCAAAACTAGCAATTTCCTCTTCAGTTTTATCAAGCAAATTACGCTTTTCTTTTAAATCTTTTGTAGCATCTTCTACTTTATTTGTAAAACCATCAAGTTCTTTATCAATTTGCGATAAAGTTATAAGTTGTTCTAGGTATTTATTCATTGAATTTTTCCTTAAAAATATTGAAATGGATTTTTTGAAACTGATATTATAACTTCTAAATGAAATTTTTGCAAATCTTTTGCTAAAATTTCACTAAAACAAGATTCGCTTTCATAATGCCCTATATCAATCAAACTAAGTTTATTATGATAACTTTCCAAAGCTTGATGATACTTAAAATCTCCACTTAAAAAGCAATCTGCCTTAACACTAGAAATCAAATCTCCTCCACTGCCTGTGCATATTGCTAAAGTTTTAATTTTCTCATTACCTGCATTTACAACTCTTATACAATCAAGCTTTAAACTTTTTTTCACATGAGTAATTAAATCACTAAATTTAAAATCAACATCACAATAAATTAAAAACTCATTTTGCTCTTTGATTTTAAAACCTAAAATTTCATTAGCAAAATAAGTATTTAAATGACTTAAATCAAAATTCGTATGCATAGCGATTAAGGCTATATTTTTTTGTATCATTTTAGTAAGAATATTTTGCGGATAAAACACTCCGCTTAAGTTTTTTAAGCCTTTAAAAATTAAAGGATGATGAACTATAAATAGTGAATTTTCGCGTGCATTTTCAATTAAATGCATATCCACATCAAGAGCAAGATAAATCTTGTTTATATCTTGATCAAAATTTCCAAGCAATAAGCCACTATTGTCCCAAGAACTTTGCGTATTAAACGGACTAATAGTATCTAAATAATCATAAATTTCTTTAATTTTCATCTAAACTTTCTTTATACACCAAAGCACAGTTTTTAGATAATTCTCTAATTTTAAGCATAAAATCTTGTCTTTGAGTTACTGAAATAGCTCCTCTTGCATCAAGCAAGTTAAAAGTATGCGCTGCTAACATACAATAATCATATGCTGGTAAAGCAAGCTTTGCTTCTAATGCATTTTTGCACTCATTATAAGCATTTTCAAATTGCACATTTAAAGTTTTTACATCACTTACTTCAAAATTATATTTACTAAATTCAAACTCACCTTGCTTATGAACATCTTTATAAGTAATTTTTTCGCCGTTAAATTCATTCCAAACTATGTCATATACATTATCTACATCTTGCAAATACATTGCAAGTCTTTCTAAACCATAAGTAATTTCAGCACTTACTAAATCTACGCTTATACCGCCAACTTGCTGAAAATAAGTAAATTGTGTCACTTCCATACCATCAAGCCAAACTTCCCAACCTAAACCCCAAGCACCTAAACTTGGACTTTCCCAGTTATCTTCAACAAAACGAATATCATGCGATTTTAAATCAAAGCCTAAATTTTCTAAACTTTTTAAGTATAATTCTTGGATATTATCAGGACTTGGTTTAATCAAAACTTGAAATTGATAATAAGCGCCTAACCTATTAGGATTTTCACCGTATCTTCCATCAGTTGGTCTTCTACTTGGTGCTACATAAGCAGTTGCCCAAGGCTTTTTTCCTAAACTTCTTAAAAAAGTTGCCGGATGAAAAGTCCCTGCACCTGCTGGAAAATCATAAGGTTGCATAATAGCACAACCTTGCTTTTGCCAAAACTCTTGTAAATTTAAAATCATTTGAGAAAAGGTCATTTTTCTTCCTTTATTTCTTCTGGCTTTTCAGACGAATTTGCATATAATTCTACTGTTTTATTCCACATCATTTTATATTTTCTTTTTAGAAATTCTACTTCATTGCGTGCATATTTAAGTTGCTCGTTAAGATTTTCTATAGTTTTTCTATCCTCATCATAAAGCTCTTGCATAGAATAAAGAGCATCTTTTAAAAATTTATTCTCACCCTTTAAAGCTTCTAAGGTCTCATCCTTAGCATCAAGAACCTTTTCATGCAAATTTAAAATAGTTCCTATGGTTTTTTCTACAAAACTTTCTCCTGCTAAAGTCATAGAATTTACCATAGCAGGTTGTTTTGAGCTCATAGGTACCACACTAAAAGTTCCTTGGTTAGCTTCTATATAAATTTTACCCTCTTCTTCTTTGAAATTTAAAGCACCATTTGCCATCATTCCTTTTACAACATCTTCAGATAAATGCACTAACTGACAAAATTCTTTTAATTCCAAGTAAGTTTGCATATATGCTCCTTAAAGAAAAACTTCAATTGTATTAGAATCTTGGATTAATTTTTCTTGTTGTTTTTGTCTATCTTCTAATAATTTTTGTGCTAAAAGCTCATCTTCTATTGCTAAAATTTGCACAGCTAAATAAGCTGCATTAATAGCCCCTGCTTTACCTATAGCTACAGTTGCTACAGGAATTCCACTTGGCATTTGCACAGTAGAAAATAAAGAATCCATACTTGCTAAATTACTTCCTGACATAGGTATACCTAAAACAGGTTTTGTTGTGTGTGCTGCAACAGCTCCTGCTAAATGTGCCGCCATACCCGCTGCAGCAATAAATACTTTAGCACCTTTTTCTTCAGCGTTTTTGATATATTCTTGTGTTCTTTGGGGGCTTCTATGAGCTGAAGTGATTAAGATTTCATATTTAACATCAAATTTTTCCAAAATTCCCAAAGCTTCTTTTACCACATCATAATCACTCTTACTTCCCATCAATATAGAAACAAATTTCATTCAATACTCCTTCTTAAAAAGCTAAATTCTGGAAGTTTAAAAGGTAAAGCAATTTCATTTTCATTGCCACTATGGATTTCATTAAATTCTTTATTATTTTTGGCTAATAATTGTTTAAAAACTATAAATTTTTTACCATCATTTTCACAGATTAAACCTAGTTTATTTTCTCCTAATTCTATATTAGAATTAACCGGGGCTAAAATTTCATATTCTTTGTTTAATTCTATTTTGCCTTTACATTTAAAAAACTCACCATCTTCACTAATAGCATGCACTTGATGAGTTCCTTCTTCTATACTTGTGTTATGGTTAATAGAATCTGTTTTTTCATAAGCTCTTGAAACTAAATATCCATCTGTAAAACCTCTGTGTTTTAAAGTATGAATTTCTTTTTCATATTTGCTCGCATCGAAAGTATTTTGCAATACATCTTGCACTGCCATTTTATAAGTTCTTGTAGTCAAAGCTACATAGTACTCACTTTTTGTTCTTCCTTCTATTTTAAAAGCATGAATACAATTTTCTTGCATAATTTTTTGAATATATGAGCTTAAATTTAAATCTTTAGAATTAAATACATGTGTGCCATTTTCATCTTCTTCTAATCTAAAAAGCGTATTTGTTTCTGGATTTTTCGCATAAAGCTCATAATTAAATCTACAATCATTTGCACAAGAGCCACGATTACTCATACGCCCACTTTGTACTGAACTTATTAAACATCTACCAGAATATGCAAAACACATAGAACCATGCACAAAACTTTCAAGCTCGATATCACAATTGTTTTTCAAATCTTTTGCATCTTTTAAGCCAAGTTCCCTTGCTATAACAACGCGCTTAGCTCCCATGTCTTTATAAACTTGGGCGTCTAAATAGTTTAAAATATTAGCTTGAGTGGATACATGAAGATTGATTTCAGGTGCAAGTTCTTTAACTAAACGCATAGCACCTACAGAAGCTACTATAAAAGCATCAGGTTTCATTTCTTTTAATTTTAAAATATGCCTTTTTAAACCCTCAATTTGTGAGCTAAAATAAAAACCATTAATGGTTACATAAATTTTTTTTCCTCTTGCATGCGTATAATCAATAGCTTCTTTAAAAGTTTCATAATTAAAATCTCTAGCAGTTCTTGCTCTTAATGAAAAATTACTCACTCCTGCATAAACAGCATCAGCTCCATAAGCTAACGCTATTTTTAATTTTGTAAAATTTCCCGCAGGAGCTACTATTTCAGGAATAATCATTTTTTTCCTAAACTTGCGATTAATGCCTCAATATCATCATTGCTTACAACATCTGTAGTTGTATCCCCTTCAATATGCACAGCCGATCCCACGCGTTTTTCATCATCAATTTTACCTTCAAATAAACTACTCATATATCTACTTAAAGCTCTCATAACATTAATAACACGCTCGATTTTTTGACGGTGAATATCTTGATATTGCATAGCATCCATTGCCATCATAACTTCATCTTGTCCAGTTTGTAAACAACCTGTAATTTCATCTATAATATTTTTAGCATTATTATTGGTTTCTATAGCCTCTTTAAAGCTTGCAACATTGGGAAATTTTGCATTTAGTTTTTCAAAAATTTCTATATTTTTATTTAAAGCATCACTAATTACACAAAGCTCATTTTCTGAATTTGCAAAAAAATCATTAATGGCTTCTAGTTTTTCCATCATTTCAGTAGCTTTGATTTCACTATCTCTTGTAACATCATCAAGTTGATGTACAACTTTATGTTCTTTACTAGGTGGTGGTGGTGGCCAAGCCATATCCGCTCTTGCTTTATAATCGCCGTTAATCATATCATTTACAATTTGCTGATTTTTTTCCTCATCTTCATACTCTGTTTCAGGTTTTGCTTCTGTTTCTTCTACAGAATCAAGATCTAAGTCTTCAGTGCTATTCATTAAAGCATCTAATTCTTCTTGAGTCATTGTCACACCTTTTTTAATAATAAAAAACTAATGCGAGATTATATTACAAAAAAATATAAATCAATATTAATTTTAGTTTTTTTATACAAAATAACATTTTTTTATATTTGACTATAAAAAAAATATTAATTTAAACTTAATTTAAAAAAAATATACTACAATCTTAAAAAATAAATTAAAACCTAGTAAAAAGGAGAAAAAATGGGTAAGTTTGTAAATAATATTGATGAGTTTTTTAGCTATTGTCAAGAGCATGAAGTTTTATTTGTTGATTTTAGATTTACTGATATGATAGGCACTTGGCACCATATCACTTACAATATAAAAGCAATTGATGATAAAACTTTTGAAAACGGAATTCCTTTTGATGCAAGTTCTTTGCACGGTTGGCAACCTATAGAAAAATCGGATATGATTTTAAAACCTGATGTAGAAAGTGCGTTTTTAGATCCATTTACAGCAGATCCTACTATCATAGTAATTTGTGATGTATATGATATTTACAAAGATCAAATGTATGAAAAATGCCCAAGAAGTACTGCAAAAAAAGCAATGCAACACTTAAGCACAAGCAACATTGCTGATACAGCTTATTTTGGTCCTGAAAATGAATTTTTTATTTTTGATAATGTAAAAATAGTTGATTCTTCTCACTGTGCAAAATATGAAGTAGATACTGAAGAAGGTGAGTGGAATGACAATAAAGACTTCACAGATAGTTACAATAGCGGACATCGCCCAAGAAATAAAGGTGGATATTTTCCTGTAAGTCCTATTGATTCTAGTGTAGATATTAGAGCTGAAATGGTGCAAGTTTTAGAAAGAGTGGGTTTAAAAACTTTCGTACATCATCATGAAGTAGCACAAGGGCAAGCTGAGATTGGTGTAGAATTTGGAAATTTAGTTGAAGCTGCCGATAATGTACAAATTTATAAATATGTAGTGAAAATGGTCGCGCATTTAAATGGAAAAACAGCAACCTTTATGCCAAAGCCACTCTATGGAGATAATGGAAGTGGTATGCATGTACATATGAGCCTTTGGAAAGATGGGGTAAATTTATTTTATGATAAAGAAGGTTATGGAAAATTAAGCGAATGTGCGATTAATTACATCGGTGGAATTTTAGCTAATGCAAGAAGTGTTGCCGCATTTACTAATCCTAGCTCAAATTCTTATAAAAGAATAGTTCCAGGTTTTGAAGCACCTTGTATATTAACTTATTCTTGTCAAAATCGCTCTGCAAGTTGTCGCGTGCCTTATGGTATTAACGAAAAAAGCGCAAGAGTAGAAATAAGATTTCCTGATAGCACTTCTAATCCTTACCTAGCTTTTACAAGCTTGCTTATGGCAGGACTTGATGGTATTAAAAACAAAACCATACCGGTTGGCCCTATGGATGAAAATTTATTTGCACTAACCCTAGATGAGATTAGAGAAAAAGGTATAGAGCAATTACCTCACACTTTAAGAGGATCTTTAGAAGCACTCATTAGAAAAAATGCTTTCTTAAAACCTGTTATGAGTGATGTGTTTATCGATGATTATCAACACATGAAATTTGAAACCCAAGTATGGCCTGTAGAAGCTAGACCAACTGCATATGAGTTTAAAACTTGTTATTCTTGCTAATTTTTGATGCCTTTTTGGCATCAAAAATTTAAAATACTATTGTTTTATTTTCGTGTATAAAAATCCTATCATCAAACACTAAATCCAAAGCCTTAGAAAAAACATTTTTTTCCACATTGCGTCCTGCTTGTTGCATAGCCTGCCAAGAATATTCATGAGTAACCGGTATAACATCTTGGGTAATGATTGGTCCCTCATCTAAGTTATTATTTACAAAATGTGCTGTTGCACCTATGATCTTAACCCCTCTTTCATAAGCTTGTTTATAAGGATTAGCTCCTATAAATGCGGGTAAAAAAGAATGGTGGATATTAATAATCTTCCCTTCAAAATGCTCCACAAAAGATGGAGATAATATTCTCATATATTTTGCTAAAACAATATAATCAAACTCGTATTGTTTTAAACACTCTAGTAATTTTTCTTCATGCTCTTGCCTACTTAAATCCTGCACTAAAATAGTATGAAAAGGTATATTAAATTTATCCACCAAAGGTTTTAACACCTCATAATTTGCAATAACTGCTTTAATATTTGCGTTAAATTCCCCACTAAATTGGCGAATAAGTAATTCACCCAAACAATGAGTTTCTTTGGTAGCTAAAACAATAATATCTTTTTTTCTCTTTGGTGTAATTTCAATTTGTGCATTATCAGGAAGCATAGCCTCAAGCGTTCCTTTAAAAGCTTTTATATCAAGCTCACCTTCTAAATGCGCCCTAAAGAAAAAACGATTTTCTCCAACAAATTCATCATTTTTTATAATATTGATTCTATATTTAAAAATAACATCTGAAATTCTATAAATCAATCCTTTTTCATCACTACTTGAAATTTTTAAAATATATTCATTCATTTTTGCTCCTTTATATAGTTTTTTAATTCTTGCAATCTTCTTTTTTCAAGCTCAATTCCAAGCTCTTTCCCACTAAATCCTTCTTTTAACAAATCATTTGCACTAATTTTACTTTCAAAAGCATGATAATATAAATTTAATTTCTTTGCTTGTGCTATACGCTCATTATCCCAAAGTCCAAGCCATTTGCAAAGTGGTATTTTTAAAGCAATTTTAGCTAAATTAAAATTATCAATTTTACCCAAAATAAACTCTTGTTCACATTTTTTTAATAGTTCTTTTTTTAATTTTGTTTTTTTAAAAAATTCCTCTTTATTTATATGAAAAAAATTCAAATACAAATACAAAAACAAAGCCTCATTGCAAATTAATTTTTGACTTTGTTTTAATAGCCTTTCAAATTCTTCATTGCAACTTTGATGAAAAAAGATTTTTTCTTCTAAATTTAAAATTTTTAAATACTCATAAGCTTTATTTAGCCTTGAAGTTTTAAAAATTTTGTAAAGTTCGTTATTAATGCGTTCTTTAGATAAATCACTTATATCCATAGTTTGCATTAATTTTAAACTTTCTTTTGCAATTGTTAAATCAAACCTGCATGCAAAAGAAATTCCACGAAGCACTCTTAAACTATCTTCAACAAAACTTTTATCATCAATATGTCTTATAATCTTTGCTTGCAAATCTTGCAAACCATTAAAAAAATCTAAAAACTTAAAATCAAAAATATTTACCATCAATGCATTAATGGTAAAATCCCTTCTTTTAGCTCCTTCTTGCTCATCATTACAAACTTTAACTTCAAAACCTCTATGGCCTGTAGAAATTTTATTTTCATAACGTGCTAAAGCTAAATCAAATTTTTTGTATTTATATACAAAAAAACTTTTTCCCACTCCGTTTGCACCAAGTTTTTGCATAAGCTCATCAAAAAGCTTAGGCTCAATATCATAAATTTCTATATCATAATCATCACTAGATAAATCTAAAAAAGAATTCCTTACACAACCACCTACTAAATAAGCTCTTTGCGTGTAAGGTTTAAGTGAGTTTTTAATCCTTAAAAAATCTTGGTCATTTTTTAAGTCTATCTTCAATCTTTGCAAGCAAAAACTCTAAAAAAGTAATGGTCATATCTAATCTTTTTTCCATATGCTCATCTTTGGTATTTTTTAATCCTTCAAATAAAACCAAAATACGCTCTCTAAGATTTTTTAAGAAAAATTCTTCATTGTTTATAATACTTTCTTCTTTTTCTTCTAAAGCTTCAACCTTAATAGCGACATTTTGCTTCTCATCTTTTACTTTTACTTCTAAATCATCTAATTCATGAATTAGCTCTTGTGTAACCTTGCTAATTTCTTCTTTGATTTTTTTCTCTTGAGTATTAACACTTTTTTCTTGAGTAATTTCTTCTACCATAGGAGCAAATTCATCGTTTTTACTTTTTTTATTATCTAACTCTGAATTAACTTCACTAATAGCCATTTTTGCTAAATCTTCTATGTTCATAGTTTTATCAACCACCTTTTAAATTCATTAATTTCTTCTTCGCTTTTCATATTGACAAAAAAATCAAGCATATCATAATTTAAATCTTCATGATTAGAACGCAAACCACTTAAACGCCTTATAGCATCAATGGCATTTTTATTTTGCGGATCTTGTTTTAATATATTTTTATAAATCTCCAAAGCTTCATCTTTTAAACCTTGTGCTTCATAAATAGAAGCTTCTGTTACTGTATATCGCATTATCAACTCACAAAAAAATAAAATGCCAAAATTCTAACAAAAAAGACTTTAATTTATTTTAATTTTTACTTAATCACAGGAGCTTTATATGCTAAAAATACAAAAATATTAAGTATTATAGCTACTATAATAAGCATAATAAAACCTAAAGTAAAATTTCCAAAGCTATCATGAAGCATACCTATAACCCAAGGTGCTTGAGCTGCTATTAAATATCCTATACCTTGTGACATAGCAGAAAGTTTAGCTGCTATAAAAGAATTTGAACTTTTTATAGCAATAAACAATAATGAAATTGTAAAAACCCCACTAGATGCAAAACCTAAAAAAATAGCTGCTAACAACAACACTAACTTTACATCGCAAAAAAACACCAAAATAAAACTTAAAACATATAAAAAACCCAATGTTATAATAACAAAACTCTTAGCATGAGCTCTTAGTTTTCCTAAAGCAATAGGCAATAAAAATGCCACGGGCATGCCTATGATTTGAGAAAGTAACAAAACATTAGAACCAAAATCAATTCCAAAACCTTTTTCACTTATCATCACACTAAGCCAAGCAAAAAGACTGTAAGATAAAAAACTTTGTAGTCCCATTACAATAGTAACTTTCCAAGCTGTTAAATTTAAAAAAAGATTTATTTTATTGATATTTTTCTTTTTAGGACGCAATAATCTTTTATTTTTCAAGTGTGGAAAATAAAAAATCAAAGCAATCAAAGCTAAAACAACCCAAAAAAACATAGCTTGAGGCACTTCAAAAATTTTAAGCAAGGGAAGTGATAAAGCTACTCCAGCAATTGAAGATAAACCTATAATTGATCCGTATAAACCCATTATTTTATAAGCATTTTTTGCAAATTTTTCCTTTACAAAAGAAGGTAATAAAACATTAGCTATTGCAATGCCTGCTCCAATTAAAAAAACCCCAGAAAATAAACCTATATTACCTCCATAACTTCTGATAAGCTCTCCAAAAACAATTAAACACAAAGCAAAAAACAAAGCTTTAATTTGTGAAAAATATGCTACAAAAAAAGATATAAGACCAAAAGCTATCAAAGGTAAAGTTGTAAGCATTCCTGCTAGGGCTGAATTTATCTTATAGTATTCTTGAATGTATTCTATCATAGGACCTATAGAGGTTATAGGTGCTCTTAAATTTAAAGCAAGGGTAATTACAACTAAAATATTAATCCAAAAGAATTTTTTATATGAAATTTGCGTATGCATGATTATTTTTGATTTAATATATTTTCAAGATATTTTTGTTTATCTTGCTTAATATCTTTTTGTTCTATTTGTTTTTGCTCTTTTATTATTTCATTTTCTTTAGAAAAATAAAAATGATCAATGATAAAAATAGAAGATATGATTACTATTAAAGGTATTAAAAAAACCATAATCAATATTTCCTAAAGACATTACCATAATATTCTATATTATCTTTTTTTAAATTCTCATCAAAAGTATTTGCCTCAAAATTTGCTTTTAAAATTTTTTCTCTTTCTTCATCTAGATCCTGATAAGAAAAAACCATATTAATACTCACTACCCCATCAAGCTGTTCTAATTGTTTATATGCTTTTAACTCATCATCTAAATTTTCACTTTCTATTACTACTATAATTTTTTCATCCTGAGCTAATTCCACACTACAACAAGGTGTTTGCTGAATTTGCTTTTTAAGTTTTTCTAATTTTTCTTCTTTAGTTAAAATCAACACACTAGAAAGATTCATCTATACTCCAAAATATAATTTTGTTTTCATAACCTGCGCTAATAAACTCATGCTCGTTTAAAAATATAAGATATTCTAGCAAAAAATCTTTATTTTGGAATTTTTTTATCGTTTTTAAATTTTTAGTATCTATAAGTTCTATGATATTTTTTTCATTATCTCCAAAAACTGCTATTGAGCCATCTTTATTTAAAGCACAAGTATAAATCAAAAAATCTCTTTCTATACTTTTTTCTTGGTCATTTTGCACTATACCTAATTTTCTATCAGTGCTACAACTTGCAATAATTGTGTTTTTAAAATCAAGTTGATAAATATTGTCCTTATGAATACTCTTATAACTTTTTATTTTTTGCCATCTTTTCACATCAAAAAGTATTATTTCGCCACTTTCAAAACCTGCCACTAATTGAGTTTTTGTTTCATTTAAAACCACATCACTTAAGCTTGAACTAGAAAAAGTAAAATTTTTTACAACACTTTTTGTTTTTAGATCAAAAAGCTCTATATTAGAACCTAGCAAGGCTAATAAAATAGTATTATCATCTAAAAACAAAGCCTTTTTTACTCCATCATTAGCTAAATCATAGCTTAAAAGTTGTTTATTTTTATAAACATGTAATTTTTTACTTCCAAAATCACCTTCACTTAAAATCAAAATAGCCCCATTTAAGTAATCAATACTATAAATTCTAGGGCTAAGATTTTCTTCATAAAAATTTTTAATCTTATCTAGCTGAGTGATTTTTTGCATTTTTTTATCTTTAATGAAGTATTGATTTATTTCTCCATTATCAAGCCCTATAAACAAACTATCATCGACAAGTTTCAAAGCATTCAAATTTGAATCAAGTTTAAGCTCATAGCTAAATGCATAAATACTCACTAACAAGATTAAAAATATTTTTTTCATAATTTTATTTTACACCTTCATTTAAAACATCTAAGAAATTAGATTTTTTCTTTGATTCCTCGCTTTTAAATTTAGCTTCAAAGTTATTTCCCACTAAAGGTTTAGCATCGCTTTGTGGCACATGGCATTGCGTACAATTAAATCTTGCATCACTTACCATATCTTTAGTAGATTTATTTTTTCTTAAATCAAAATAATGACTACTTGGAAGTGCTGTTGCAGCTAAATCTTTTGCTACTGCTTTATCATGACAACTTAAGCAAATATTATTATCTTTGGTAATTGGAAGCATATCCTCTAAAGTATGTGGAATCAATGGTGGAGCATTTTCAAACGACCTCTCAATCAAAACAGATTCACCAGCTAAAGCTTGAGAGTATTTAGCATCTAATAACTCTACATTTTCACTTTCTAAACTTGTTTTTCTTAAACCTATATCTTTTGAATCAACACTTTTAACAGCAAGCCCACAAGCACTTATTAAAACAGCTGCTGCTAAGGATAAAAAGATTTTATTTTTCATTTTCTCTCCTTAAATTTATTATACTAAAACCTAAAGCATCATCACCGCAAACATCAATACATTTTCCACATCTTATACATTCACCCGATTTTATATCTTGATTTTCTTTGCCTATCATCCAAAGTACTTGCTTTTCAGGACATACTCCAAGGCATTTGTAACATTTAGTGCATTTTTGCAAGCTATATCTTACTTTTAGTAATGAAAAATGCGAACTTAAAGCCCAAAAAGCCCCTAAAGGACAAAAATGCGAACAAGTAAATCTTGGACTAAAAAACGTATCTATACAAAAAATAATCAAAGCTACAAAAAGCCAAGAAACACCGCCAAAAATAATCCCTCTATGGATTATTCCTATATAAGAAAATTCCTCAAAAACAGGAAAAGAAAAAAGAAAAGAAAAAATCAAAACAAAAGCTAAAACATAATAACGTAAATTTTTATTTACATTAAAAACTCTTGCTTGATTAAAGCCTAATTTATTTCTAATAAAATAGGCAAAATCAGTAATGATATTTACAGGACAAACCCAAGCACAAAACGATCTTCCAGCAAAAACAGCATAAAATAAAAATACTATTAAAGCACCACTTAAAGCCATTAAATCTACTTGCAAACTTGCTAAAGCAAGTTGAATAAATGCAAAAGGATCACTTAAGGGCACTGAAGAAAATAAAACCGAAGAGCTTAAATTTCCTTTTAATATAAAATTAAATACACCAAAAGAAAAAAAAGTCAAAATAGACAATTGCACTATTCTTCTTAAAATAAGATATTTCATAGCAATTCTCCATCATTAAGATAATCTTTAGCCTTATTTTTATTGAAATTTTTATCTGTGTTTACATCTTGTAAGCGTTTTTCATCTTTTTCATCCCAGCCTTTGATGTAATTATCCCCAGCTTTTCCTAAAACAAATTCTCTAGGTAAAACTCTAATAGCTGCTTTTTGTGTTATACAAGCTTTTTCACAAATCCCACATCCAACACACATTTCATGATCTACCATAGGTAGTAAAAATGCATGCTTTGCGGTTCTTTCATTACGTTTTGTTTCAAGTTTTAATGCTTTATCTATTAAAGGACAAGCTCTATAGCAAGCATCACATTGAATTCCCCAATAAGCAACACAACTTGCACTATCAATTATAGCTATACCCATTTTTGTTTTATAAATTCCATTATTTTGCTCTAGATATTTATGATCTAGCGCATTTGTAGGACAAACTCTTATACAAGGTATATCCTCGCACAATCTACAAGGATTTTCTCTTGCTACAAAAAAAGGTGTACCATTTTTAGCACTATTTTCTAAATTTGCTAGTTTTAAAACATCATAAGGACAAGCTTTTACGCAAAGTCCGCATCGTATACATTTTGACAAAAACTCTTTTTCATCATCTGCTCCAGGAGGTCTTAAAAAATACTCCTGATTTGAGCTAAATGCTAAACTTGCCAAAAATGCACTTCCGCTTCCTATACATAAAAGCTTAAAGGTAAAGGCTAAAAATTCTCTTCTATTTTTCATTTTTATGCTTTAGTAATTTTTACGGCACATTTTTTGAAATCTGTTTGATTAGACAATGGACAAGTTG
This sequence comes from Campylobacter sp. FU_497, assembly GCF_025772425.1. Classification (NCBI taxonomy): domain Bacteria; kingdom Pseudomonadati; phylum Campylobacterota; class Epsilonproteobacteria; order Campylobacterales; family Campylobacteraceae; genus Campylobacter; species Campylobacter sp. FU_497. The sequence continues at coordinate 164,386 of NZ_JAKMSC010000001.1, forward strand.
CATCTAGTGTAACTTTATTTATATACACATTCTCATCAAACCAAGGCACATACACAAGCCCTTTAGAAGGTTTATTTCTACCACGAAAATCTACTCTAGCTTTTACTTTACCACGGCGTGATTCTACCCATACGATATCGCCTTGATTAATTTTCATAACCTTAGCATCATCTTCATTCATATAACAAAGTGCTTCAGGTACTGCACGGAAAAGCTCAGGAACCCTCATAGTCATAGTTCCACTATGCCAATGCTCTAAAACCCTACCAGTACATAACCAGAATGGATATTCTTTACTTGGTCTTTCAGGTGCTTTCATAAATGGCCTAAAGAAAATTTTCACTTTATTTTTTAAGCTATATTTTTCTTTAGTTTGTGGAGCTAGCAAATCTCCTTTTGGTAATTCTTTAGCAAAACCTCCATAAAATGCAAAGTCTGAATTTGGAGCAGCTTTTTTAGCATAATAATCAAATTTGGTATTAAATCTCCATTGGGTTTCTTTACCATTTACTACAGGCCATCTTAAACCTCTTACTTTATGATAAGTATCAAAATCAGCTAAATCATGCCCATGACCTAAACCAAATTTGCGGTATTCTTCCCAAAGGTATTTTTGCACAAAAAAGCCATAACCTTCAAATTCTTTACCATCACTACCTATAACTTTTCTCTCATCGCCAAATACTTCAGAATTATCAAATCCTTTTGCAATATTATCTTTAGCTTTGAAAGATTTTGCTTCTTTATTAGCAAATAATACATCATATAAAGTATCATCTTCACTATAACCCATAGCTTTAGCTTCTTCTAAAACACTTGGCAGAGTAAGCTTATCATTTACTTTAGTTTCACCCCAAACTTCTTTTAATTTAAAGCGTTTTGAAAATTCCATGATTTGCCAAGTATCACTCATAGCCTCACCTACAGGCAATACTTGTTGTTTCCAGTGTTGAGTTCTTCTTTCAGCATTACCATAAGCACCCCATTTTTCATAAATCATAGCACTTGGTAAAATTAAATCTGCCACTTTAGCACTAATTCCTGGGTAGCAATCACTCACAACGATAAAATTATCCATTTCTCTAGCCGCTGCTATCCAGTGATTTGCATTAGCTGTATTTTGCCAAGGATTATTTACTTGCACCCAAGCAAATTTGATATTTCCATCTTCTAAATCCCTCATGATTTTTAAGTATGGAGCACCTGGTTTAGGATTGATTGTTTTTGCAGGAACTTTCCAAATTTTTTCACTAATTTCTCTGTGTTTAGGATTTGCAACCACCATATCAGCAGGTAAACGATGTGAAAAAGTCCCTACTTCTCTTGCAGTTCCACAAGCACTTGGTTGCCCTGTCAATGAAAACGCACCATTACCTGGTTTAGCTTGTTTACCAAGTAAAAAATGCACCATATAAGCTTGCTCATTTACCCAAGTACCTCTTGTGTGTTGATTAAAGCCCATGGTCCAAAAACTTACAACTTTTCTATTTTTTTCTATATATAAATTTGCTAATTCTTGAAGTTTTTTCTTAAATTCTTCTATACTTTCATCTTCATTGCCCTTAGCAACTTTAGCAACATAATCAAGCGTATAAGGCTCTAAAGCTTTTTTGAAATCTTCAAATGAAATTTCCCAATGCGCATCAGGAGCACTTTGGTGTTTCATTTCAAATTTATCTCCTGCTTTTACCCCTAAATAAGCCAAAGATACTGCTTCTTCTTCGTCTACAATAATAGCATTTTGTTTTGCTACGGTATCTTTTTCACTTGCTTTAAATTTAGGATGGTTTGGATTATTTCTCATTCCATAACCAATATCAGCATAACCTGTTGTAAAAATACAATGTTTTTCAATAAATTCTTTATCCATAGCTTCAGGATGATTATAAACAATTTCCCTTGCTATATAATTCCAAATAGCTAAATCAGTATTTGGCTTGAAAATAATTTCAGTATCTGCTATATGAGAGGTTCTATTAGAAAAAGTAGATAAATTTACAATTTTGACTTTATCTAAATTACTTAATTTTCTATCACTTACCCTTGACCATAAAATCGGATGCATTTCTGCCATATTCGCACCCCAAGTAATGATAGTATCAGTAAGTTCTATATCATCATAACAACCAGAAGGCTCATCAACCCCAAAAGTTTGCATAAAACCAACAACAGCACTAGCCATACAATGACGTGCATTTGGATCTATATTGTTTGATCTAAAACCAGCTTTTACTAATTTTGCAGCAGCATATCCTTCTTGTATAGTATATTGACCACTTGCAAAAATTCCAATTCCCTCAGCACCTTTTTCTTTATAGGCTTTTTTGAATTGTTTTTCCATTTCATCAAAAGCTCTTTGCCAAGAAACTTGTTGGAATTTTCCTTTTTTATCAAACTCACCTTTTGCATTTACACGAAGTAAAGGTGTTACTAAGCGATCTTCTCCATACATAATTTTTGCATTAAAATAACCTTTAATACAATTTAACCCACGATTTACCGGAGCTGCTGGGTCTCCTTTTACAGCAACAATTTTACCATCTAAACTTGCAACTAAAATTCCACAGCCTGTACCACAAAATCTACAAACAGCCTTATCCCAACGCCATTTATTCTCAGTATTTGCAAGCACACTACTTGGAACACTAAGACCTGCAACACCACAAGCACTAGCAATAGCGGTATTTTTAATGAAGTCTCTTCTGTTCATTATATCCCTCGTTATTGTTTATTCAATGCATTTTAATACATCTTCAAAATATTACTACATTTATGGTAAATTTAAATTATAAAAAAGAATATTTTATAAGTATTTATAAATAGGAGTTTTTTGGTATTTTTTTAATATTTTTTGCATATTATAAAACGCTAGTTAATTCTAGCGTTTTAATTGATTTACAATTCCAAGCATATCATCACTTGTAGTGATTGCCTTTGAGCCTGCCTCATAAGCTCTTTGCCCTGTGATAAGATCTGTCATTTCTTCTACAAGCTGAACATTACTTAGCTCTACAAAGCCATGTTTGATTACAGAAAATCCATTCTCACCGGCTATACCTGCAATAGGCGCTCCACTTGCATCAGTTTCTACTAAAAGATTATCCCCTAAAGCATGTAAACCTGCAGGATTAATAAAATTTACAAGTTCAATTTGACCTATTTGAGTTTCAGCTGTATTTCCTGGTTGCATAACAGAAACTGTTCCATCGCTTGCTACGTTAATAGCTGTAGCATCTTCAGGTATAGTCATTTCCGGCAAAAGCCTATAACCATCTGAATTTACTATATTTCCTTCAGCATCTTTAGTAAATTGACCATTTCTAGTATAAGCTATAGTTCCATCAGGCATTTGAATTTGAAAAAAGCCATTATTACCAGCAATTGCCATATCAAGACCTGAAGTTGATGTTTGTTTTAAACTACCTTCACTAAAAATTTTACTCACAGCTGTCACTCTTGAGCCAAGACCCACTTCTATACCACTTGGGTGTTTTGTAGTGCTTGAAGTTGAAGTACCTGCGTATTTCATCGTTTGATACATTAAATCTGCAAATTCTGCACGCGATTTTTTATAACCTACTGTATTAACATTTGAAATATTATTTGAAGTTACATCAATTTGTGTTTGTTGTGATACCATCCCTGATGCTGCTGTGTATAATGATCTTAACATTTTATCTATCCTTAGTTTTATTTAGTACTTGCTAATTTATTAATAGCTTCTTGATTTAAATCATCCATATGAGATGTCATAACTTTTTGATACATCTCAACCATTCTATTTGCTTCGATTAATCCTACCATTTCTGTAACTGGATTAACATTTGATCCTTGAGTAAAACCTTGCTTAATGGCGTTTGAATTTGGCAAATCTCTAATTTTGTTTAAATTATCGATTTTATACATATTATCGCCATCTTTTTGTAAATCTCTTAAGTCATCAACTTGTGCGACGAATAATCTTGCTATATCTTGATTAGACGCACTAATGATTCCGTTTTTATCCACATTAATAAAAGAAGTAGAATCTCCTATGCGTATACCATCATTTTCAGGATTGTTAAAATAATCACTACTTAAAACTCTATATCCTTGACGATTTACCAAATAGCCCTCATCATCAAGCTGGAAATTTCCATCTTGGCTTAATCTTACTTCGCCATTATTTGTTTTAATTAAGTAAAAAGTATCTTCACGAGTAAGAGCTAAATCCAAAGGATTATGCGTCATTTTCATAGAACCTACGCTAAAATTTGTATAGACGTGATTAACTTGTGGAACTCTATCTATAGTTGTATTTACAAATCTTGCAGCATCTCTTGTGTGATTTTGTATAGGCAACTCATCTTGAGTTTCTTTAAAAATCCTTTTAAAATCTGCAATAACAACATTATCTCTTTTATAGCCACTTGTATTTACATTTGCTAGGTTATTAGTTACAACATCTAAGCGATTAAACTGCGTAACCATAGCACCAGTGGCTTGATAATACCCATTTTGCATTGTTTTTCCTAACTAAAATCTTAATTTTTCACTAACAAAGCAAAAGCTGTTCCAAAATGTTTTTATTTGTTTTTAATTAATCTTTAGGCATAATATTTAGTTTTACACTCATTACTTAAATACAAGGGGTATCCATGGCTAATGAAACCAATGTTTTAGAAGAACTTTTCAAAGAAAATTCTAAAGATTATATCACATATGAAAAACTTGTCAAGTATTTTGCAAAGCTTCCAAATACAACAAGTGCAAAAAAAATCCGTGATTTAATGGATAAATACAAAGTAGAATTAATCTCTTCAGCCGAAATTGCTAAAAAAAGAAATTTAGAAGAAGCAAAAAAACTACAAGAAGAAAAACAAAAATTACAAGATACAAGTTTAGAAAATGAATTTGATTTAGCCAATGAAAATGATTTATTAGAATGGAGTAGATCAGACTCACCTGTTAGAATGTATTTAAGAGAAATGGGACAAATTGCTCTTTTAAACAAGGACGAGGAAGTTGAAATTTCTAAAAAAATTGAACTAGGCGAAGACATTATCATCGATGCTTTTTGTTCGGTGCCTTATTTGATTGATTTTATACTTGATTATAAAGAACCTTTAATCAATAGAGAAAGAAGAGTAAAAGAGCTTTTTAAAAGCTTTGAAGATGATGATAAAAGCGATGATGATAAAAGCGATGATGAAATAGACTCTGAAGAGGAAAATGAAAACGAGGAAAATGAAAGCTCAAGCGAAAAAAAACCTAAAAAAACAAGTAAAAAAGAAGACGAAAGAACCTTAAAAGTTATAGAAAGTTTTAAAGCTTTAGAAAAAGCAAAAAAAGAATGGTTAAAAACCATATCTACTATTAATGCAGAAAAAAATGATGATGAATTATTAGATAAATTAATTATTGCTTTTAAGAAAAATATATTAAAAGAAAAACTAATGGATCTAGGTCCAACTTCAAAACTTATCTCTGAAATCGTAAAATCCATGGAAACAGCTTTAAAAAGCGATGAGGAATTTGACAAAGAATTAAAACGTTTAGAATATCGTTTACCAATGTTTTCAGAAGAATTAAAACAAAGACACCAAGATATTTTAAAAGATATTACCAAACTTAGTAAAGAAGAAATCGCTGAACGCGCACTAGAAACTACCATGGTAAGCACTTATATGGAGATAAAAAAACTCATTCAAACCAAAGAAGCTAGTCAAAATTCTTTTGATTTAGAAAAAGATCAACTAAAAGAAATTCTAGAGCAAATCAAACGCGGTAAAAAAATCTCAGATGAGGCTAAAACTAGAATGGCAAAATCAAATTTACGCTTGGTTGTAAGCATTGCCAAAAGATATACCAATCGTGGGTTACCATTTTTAGATTTGATCCAAGAGGGCAACATAGGCTTAATGAAAGCGGTAGATAAATTTGAATATAAACGCGGTTATAAATTTTCAACCTATGCAACTTGGTGGATTAGACAAGCTATTTCAAGAGCAATTGCTGATCAAGCAAGAACGATTAGAATTCCTATTCATATGATAGAAACTATTAATCAAATCAATAAAATCATTCGCGAGTATTTGCAAAAAGAAGGTAAAGAACCGGATGTAAGCATTATTGCTAAAGAAGTGGGACTTAGCGTAGATAAAGTAAAACAAGTGATTAAAATCACTAAAGAACCAATTTCCCTAGAAGCACCTATTAGCAATGAAGATGATGGTAAATTTGGAGACTTTGTAGAAGATAGAACTTCAATTTCACCTATGGATCATATCTTAAAAGATGATTTAAAAGAACAAATTGATGAAGTTTTAGATCAGCTTAATGATAGAGAAAAAGCTGTTATTAGAATGCGTTTTGGTTTAATGGATGATGAAAGTGATAGAACCTTAGAAGAAATCGGTAAAGAATTAAATGTCACAAGAGAAAGAGTAAGACAAATAGAAAGCTCAGCTATAAAAAAACTCAAACATCCAAAAGTTGGTAGAAAACTTAAAAATTATATAGAAGGTTGGAAATAATCCTTGCTAAAAAGCAAGGATTAGCTATCTCTAAAAAGCTTCGTTGCCAAATGCGCTGCTCTACTATGATCAGTATCTTTTTTTAAGGTATTAAAAATTCTACTAATATATTCTTCTAAAATTTGTTGAGAATTATTAATTTTTTCTGCTTCATTTAAAGTAATCTTACGATATCTTCCTTCGCTGTCTAACTCATAAGCTAAATCATTGTCGCTTAATTGCAGTTTTAAAATTTGAGCTAGTTTTGCACGCGAATGCTCATCAAAAATAGGAGTCATTAATTCTAGTCTTCTTTCTAAATTTCTTGGCATCCAATCAGCACTTGAAATAAAATAATTTGGCTCAGTGTGCTTAAAATATAAAATTCTAGCATGCTCTAAATATTTTCCTACTATACTTCTAACCTTTATATTTTCACTATATCCTTTTACCCCAGGTCTTAAACAACAAATTCCACGCACAATAAGATCTATTTTAACACCCTTATTTGAAGCATCATATAAAGCTTTAATCACATCACCATCTACCAAAGCATTCATTTTAGCTATGATTACTCCATCTTTTCCATGATTTGCTTCAGTAGTTATCATATCTAAAATTCTTTCTTTGATTTGCTTTGGACTCATTGATAAAGTCTTTAAGCGACGGCTTTTACTATATCCTGAAAGTATATGAAAAAAGGTTGTGGTATCTTGAGAGTATTCTTCTTTTGAAGTAAAATAACTTACATCAGTATAAATTTTAGCCGAACTTGCATTATAATTACCCGTACTTAGATGATTATAAATTTTTAATTTTTCCCCTTCTTTTCTAATCACTTGAGCCACTTTTGCATGTACTTTAAAACCCGTAATGCCATATATTACATGAGCTCCTGCATTTTCTAATGATTTTGCCCAGTGTAAGTTATTTTCCTCATCAAAACGCGCCTTTAACTCTACCATTACAGTCACTTGTTTACCATCGCTTGCTGCGTCAATTAAAGCTTGGACTATGTTTGAATTTTTTTCAACCCTATAAAGAGTCATTCTTATAGAAACAACCTTAGGGTCTTTACTTGCTTCTTTGATAAATTGATACACAGGTTCAAAACTCTCATAAGGCTGTATAGCCAATATATCTTGTTTATCAATTGCGCTAAAAATAGATACATTATCTCCAAAAGGTGGTAAAATTTTTGGTGTATATACAGGGTTTAGCAAGTGTGTGAATTCTTTATTAGAAATAATTTGCCACAGTGATGGTAAATTTAAAAGTATGCTGTATTCGTAAATATCTTTATGAAAAATATTCATATGAGAACTTAAAAACTCGATCAACTGCTCATCTGCGCCTTTTTCTATTTGCAAGCGTATAAAAGCACCTTTTCTACGAAGCTTTAAACCCTGCTCTAAAATCAACATAAAATCATCAGCCTCTTCTTCTTCTATTTCCATATCTGCATTTCTAGTTACTCTAAAAGCAGCAGATGATAAAAGCTTATAGCCAGGAAAAATATGCTCAGTATGATGACGCACTATACTTTCTATAGGCACATAAATATTCGAACTTACTTGGTAAAATCTTGGTAAAACCCTAGGTATGCGTATCATGCCAAATTTTAAAAGCTCAGGATGCATAGGATCACAAAGCTTTACTGCTAAAGAAAATGAAAGATTGTTTAAATGCGGAAAAGGATGGGTTGCATCAACTGCAATAGGTACTATCACAGGAAAAATATTGGAAAAAAAATGCTCATTACATTGCTGTTTTAAATCCTCATCAAGCTCTTCGTAAGAACGAATAAATAAATTTTCTTTTTCTAAATCTTGAGTTATTTTAGTAAAATACTGCTCTACTACATATTTTTCTTCATGTAAATAATTTCTAATGGCTTTAAGTTGCGCAAGTGGGGTCATTTCATCATTACTTGCTGTGCTTATTCCTGCTACAAAAAGCTGTTTTAATCCTGCCACTCTTATCATATAAAACTCATCTAAATTTGTACAATATATAGCAATAAATTTAAGTTTTTCAAGCAAGGGAAGATCTTTAGAGCATTGATCCAAAACACGAGAATTAAATGCAAGCCAAGAAAGTTCTCTATTAATATACATTGATGGTTGAATTTGCATAATACACCTACCTTATTTTCTAGTATTTAATATTTTAGTATTTCTTTCATTAAAATTTATTTTATTTTTATAATAGTAAATAAAATTATATAAAAAAATAATACTTTTTTTCTCTTATTAAAAAAATAATAAATGATTAATAAACTTATATTTACTTTTTAAGTTTTATAGTGTAATATAATTACACTTAAGTTCTTGTAACTTAAACTTCATTCAAAGGAGAGACTTTGAAAAAAGCAAACTCAAAACTTTTTGCTGTTTTCCTCTTCTTACTTGTAATTTTAGCAGGCGTGGGAATGTATACTTTCCATAATGCCAAAGGCACTTCTTATTTTAGCGATGCTAGTGAAAGCTGTAATAATTGTCATATTATGAACGAGGTTTATAATGATTATTTGAAAGCTTCACACTCTAAAGAAGTTGATGGTAAGCCAAGAGCAACCTGTAATGATTGCCATTTACCACATAGCTTTTTTGAAAAATGGGTTGCTAAAGCTCAAAGTGGCTTAGGACATGCTTATGCATTTACTTTCAAACTTGATTCTTTACCTACGCATTTAAGTGCAAATGCAAAAAGTAAAGAAATAGTCCAAAATAACTGTATAGAATGTCACAAAGAAATTGCGAGTAACACTATCAACCCTACTCTAGATCCACATAAAGATAATGCTTTAAGTTGTGTATCTTGTCATCAAGGTGTTGGTCATAAGAGAGGATTTTAAATGAAAGGAGTATTTAATGAATAACAAAGGCATTTTATATAGTGCTATTAGTGCTACTATAGTAGCTATTGCGGGCGTATTGTGGTTAAATCAAGATATCACAGCCAAAACAAACGATTCAGTAGGTGGAATCATCTCTCAAGAAATTGTAAAACTTGGCGATGAAAATCCTACTTTTGACTACTGGGGAAAGAATTTTCCTGATTATTTAGACATGCATACAGCAGTGGAAAAACAAGCACCTAATGCAACAGAATTTGGCGGGAACTTAGCTTATTCAAAACTAATTCGCTATCCGCAATTAACTGTTCTTTGGGCAGGTTATCCATTTAGCATTGATGCAAATGAAGAAAGAGGACACTTTTGGGTTCAAGTAGATCAAATGGATACAGCTAGAAATAATAAAGATTTCTTAAATGCACATGGTTTTACAGGATTTGGCGGTCAACCAACAGCTTGTATGAACTGCCATAGCGGATGGACTCCATGGCTTTTAAACAACACTGCAAAAGGCGATTGGGTAGCATTTAACTCTGCAAAATATTGGACTATGGTTAAAACTATCCCAGCTGTAAATGGAGCTAAAGAAAACTCACCTGAACACAGCGGACCTCATGGTGGAAAAAGAATGGGTGTAACATGCGCAGATTGCCACAACCCAACAGATATGAGTTTAAGACTTACAAGACCAGCTTTAATTAAAGCATTAATTTCAAGAGGTTATGAAGCAGACGAAAAACAAGGCATTAAAGCTTCAAGAAGCGAAATGAGAACTTTAGTATGCTCTCAATGTCATGTTGAATACTACTTCAAACCAACAGGCACTAAAGTGAAAACTATAGGCGAAAGTATTGCTAATGATAGTTCTAAAAAATGGTGGAATGGCACTCAAAAAACTTACGATGAGTTTGATTCTTGGAGAGATGGTAACAAGCCAGTTGAAATCGAAGTTGATGGTATAGAGCTAGCATTTCCATGGAGCGAGTGGAAAAAAGGCGAGCCATTTAGAATAGAAATGATTGATGATTATTATGAAAAAAATAGAGAAAATTTTCCAAGTGATTGGGTTCATAAAATCACAAAAGCACCAATGATTAAAATTCAACACCCAGAAAGCGAACTTTATAGTGGTGGAGTACATGCTGCAAATGGTGTAAGTTGTGCAGATTGTCATATGCCTTATATTAGAAAAGGTGCAAAAAAAGTTACTAACCACAATATTACTTCACCTTTAGTTGATATTAACTCAGCTTGTAAAACTTGCCATACTCAAAGCGAAAGCTATCTAGCTAAACAAGTAAAAGATATTCAAAATTCAGTAGCTCATGATTTAAGAACAGCTGAATATTCTTTAGTAAGCTTGATTAAAGATGTAGAAACTATTCGTGCAGAACTTGGAAAAATGCCTAAATTTCAAACTGATGGCAAAGCAGATGATGCTAAAATTTCGGCTGAATTAAAAGAAGTATTAGAACTACATAGAAAATCTCAAATTAGAGCAGACTTTGTAGGTGCTGAAAACTCAACAGGTTTCCACAATCCTAGAGAAGCTTCAAGAATGCTTTTACAATCAGTTGATATGTCAAGACAAGGACAAACTAAACTAGTAGAAATTGCCGCCAAAAATGGTATTAAAGATTTCAAAACTTCAAATTTAGGTTTTGAAGATATTCAAAAATTAAATCCGGGTGAAATTCACTATAAAGTAGATCTAAATGGCAACAAAGCAGGCGATCGCTACTATAAACATCAAGAAGTAAATGGTAATCCACCAGCAAAACTTCTTGAAGATGATAAAAATCTAAAACCTTATAATTATAAAGTAATAGATTAATCATACTAAACCCTCACAATCGAGGGTTTATTCTTTTATCAAACTTACATCCTCACCTTTTAAAATTTTATTCATAGTGTTCATAGCACACATTTTTCCACACATTGAGCAAGAATTAAGCTCTTCAGGTTTTCTTTCATTAAACATTTTCTTAGCCTTTTCTCCATCAATTGCCAATTTAAACATTTTTTCCCAATCAATATCTTGTCTTGCTTTACTCATTTCATCATCTATTTTTCTTTCTTTGGGAAGCTTGGCTATATCTCCTGCATGAGCTGCTATTTTAGTTGCTACTATACCATCTCTTACATCTTCTAAATTTGGAAGTCTTAAATGTTCAGCAGGAGTTACATAACAAAGTATATCAGCACCAGCTGCTGCTGCAACTGCTCCACCGATTGCTCCACTTATATGATCATATCCTGCGCCTATATCAGTAACTAATGGCCCCAAGACATAAAAAGGTGCTCCATTGCAAATTCTTTTTTCAAGTTGCATATTAGCTTCTATTTCGTTAATAGCCATATGACCAGGTCCTTCTATCATCACTTGCACATCTTGAGCCCATGCTCTTTTGGTTAACAATGAAAGTTCTATAAGTTCAGCAATTTGAGCTGCATCACTTGCATCATGGGTACAACCAGGTCTTAATGCATCACCCAAAGAAAGTGTCACATCAAATTCCTTGCATATAGCAAGTAAATCATCATAATATTCATAGAATGGATTTTCAGCATCATTCATTTGCATCCAAGCATAAAGAACTGAGCCTCCTCTTGAAACTATATTAGTAATCCTATCGCACTCTTTAAAAACCCTAGCAGCACGAGAATTTATCCCTGCATGAATTGTCATAAAATCCACTCCACTTTTAGCATGATGATATACTACATCTAAAAAATCTTTTGCCCTAATATCCTTTAAATCTTTTTCCAAAAAACCTACCGCATCATAAACAGGCACAGTACCTATCATAGCTTTTGAAGTAGCAATTAGCTCATCTCTAAAACGACTGGTTTTACCATAATTACTAAGATCCATAATAGCCTCTATATTAAATTTATGAGCTAACTCCACCTTTTTCATTTCTTCACTATAATCTACACAATCATTTGAAACGCCTAAATTTACATTTACTTTCGTTTTAAGTCCATAGCCAATACCATTTGGATCTAGTGCTTTATGATTAATATTTGCAGGAATAATAATTTTTCCACATGCTATATTTTCAAGCAAAAAATCTTCACTTACTTGCTCTTTTTGTGCAACAATTTGCATTTGTTTTGTGAGAATTCCTTCTCTTGCATAAGATATTTGAGTTTTCATTTAAATTTATCCTTAAAATAAAAATTTGGATAAATGAAGGGTATGTGAGTAGTTGATAAATTATCCCAACGCTAGCATTACCTAGTTCTGGTGCGGTCTAAGCTTTTAGCTTACTCTCAGCCTGTATCACAAGCTCCCGTCATTTATGCAAAGCAAGTATAACAATAAATACAAAACAAAGTTTATTTTTTTATTTGATTTTTAGCTTGCTTGCTAAAATGTAACAATTCTTCGGTAGTTTTTATATAAAAAGGAATTTTTTTAAGACAGTATTTTAAAATTTCACTTGCAGCTAAAGCATCACTTAAGGCTCTATGATGCTTACTTTCGATACACAAAAACTCTTTTAGTGCATCAAGACCGTATTTGGGACTTTCAATGCATTTTTTAGCTAAATCAATAGTGCATAATCTTCTATTTAAAAGTACTCCAAAATCATTTTCATACATAGCTTTAGATATAAAATGATAATCAAAACGTACATTGTGTGCAACAAAAATGCTATCTTTTAAAAATAACTTAAAATCATTTAACACGGTTTTTAAAGAAGGAGCATTTTTTACCATATCCAAACTAATCCCTGTTAATTCTGTAATATTTTCAGGTATGCTTTCTACTTTTATAAAACTCTCAAATCTATCAATTTCTTTATAATTTTGAATTTTCACCGCACCTATTTCTAAAATTTGACCACTTTTTATCCCACCGGTGCTTTCAATATCTACAACACAAAAAATCTCATCTTTTATTTTTGTATTTTTACTTTTTAAGCATAAGCAATTTTGCGCATTAAGCTCTACCCCTAGCCCTAAAAGCTCAAAAATATATAAATCGAAATCATAATGATTTAATTCTTCTATTTTTGCAAGCTCTTTTAAGACCCAAGGAAAGGGCTTGTTTTCTTTGCTTAGCTTGATGATTAAATCATCGATTTGTTGTTGGCTCAAAATTCAAGCTTTAAAGAATTGATTGCTGTTTTTTTATCTTGCGAGGAAAAGATATAACTACCTGCGACTAAAATATCAGCTCCTGCTTCATCTAAATCAGGTGCGTTTAAGCCATTTACCCCACCATCTACTTCTATAAAAACTTTAAGATTTTTTCTATCTATCATTTCTCTTAACTGTCGAATTTTATCATACACTAAAGGTAAAAAACTTTGCCCGCCAAAGCCTGGATTAACACTCATTAAAAGCACCATATCTACAAATTCTAAAATATATTCTACACTTGAAACTGGGGTATGTGGATTTAAAACAATAGCAGGATGAATGCCATTTTTTCTTATATACTCACACACTCTAATAGGATGATTTTCAGCCTCTAAATGAAAACTAATGAATTTTGGTTTTACCGGAATAAATAAATCCACAAAACTACTAACATTATACACCATTAAATGCACGTCTAAAGGCACTGAAGTAATTTTTGAAATATTTTCAACCACACAAGGACCAAAAGTAAGATTTGGTACAAAATGCCCATCCATCACATCAATATGCAATAAATCAGCCCCTGCTTGAGACACTTCTTTAATTTCATTTTCTAAATTTAAAAAATTTGCAGACAATAAACTTGGTGCTACATACATTTCATATCTCCAATAAAAGTAAAAAATAATTTTATCATACTTATTATCAAATTTTCTTTATGTATTTTTAATAATATTTGATTTTTTTAAGCTTGTTTTAGATATAATGCTAAAAATTATTTTTATTTCATAAGGAAAAATTTATGTCAAGAATTTGCCAAATTACAGGAAAAGGACCTATGGTAGGTAACAATGTTAGCCATGCTAACAATAAAACTAAAAGACGCTTTTTGCCAAATTTAAGAACAGTTCGTATCACTTTAGAAGATGGAACTACTAGAAAAGTTAGAGTAGCTGCTTCAACTTTAAGAACACTTAAAAAACAAAGCGGTAAATAATCCTTAATATAAACGAGGAATTGTTATGTCTTTTTTGAAAAAGCTACAAAAATTCCTCAATTGGTCCCCATCCCCAAAACCTTCGATTAATCTTAACGACGAGCTTTACGAGCAGCTTAGATTTTTAAGAATCCCTCTTATTGCTGTCGTAATAATGACACTAATTGGAGCTTTTGGTTATATGCTTACAAGTAATTATAATCTCAATGATGCTATTTACCAAGCTGGTATGACATTTACCACTTTAGGCTACACTGAAGTCAATCCCATACCAACAGCGGGTAGAATTTTTACCGTTATATATGTATTATTAACTTTTACAATATTTACTTTTTGCATGGGTTTAGTGATAGAAATAGTAAAAAAAGGAATCTTGTCTAAAATAATCAAGGAGAGAAGAATGCTTCATAAAGTTGCAAGATTAAAAAATCATTTTGTAATATGCTATCATAATGATTTTACCATTGAATTAGCACAGCAATTTAGAGAAAATCACATTCCTTTTGTTGTTGTTGATGAAATAGAAAATTTTAGCGAGATAGCTGAAAAATATAATTATCCTTATTATATAGAAAGTGCTCCACATACAAATATAGCCTTTTTAAAGACCAATCTTTCTAGCGCAAAAGGCGTAATAACCCTTAGCAATAACATAGCAGATAATATTGCCATCATCGCTTCAGTAAGATTATTTGAAAAAGAATTACAAAGAATCAATCCTTATTTTATACTAGCTAGCTCAAGCAATGAAGATGAAACAGAAAAACTCAAAAAACTTGGAGCAAATTCAATAGTTTCTGCTACAAAATTAGTTGCACAAAGACTTAGTGCGATGTCAGCAAGACCGGATATGGAAAATTTATTAGAAAATTATCTTTATAAAAAAAATAGCCCTATTGATTTAGAAGAGGTTAAAATTCCTGATGAATCATGGGTAAGATTTAAAAGATTAAAAGAAATTCATTTAAGAGATATGGCAAATGTAAGTATAGTAGGAATTTTAGAAAATAAAAAATTCACACCCATGCCAAGAGGTGACACTTTAATAGGTACTGGAGCAAAATTATTAATCGTAGGTACAGCAGATAGTATAAAAATAGCTAAAAAGATTATCAAAAATAAACAAAAACCTGATGAGTTAAAATATATTTAACTTATTTTAAGTTATAATCAAACATTAATTTTAAAAAGGAGGCTTATATGCTACACGAATTTAGAGATTTAATCACTGAGTTAAAAGGCAAAGATATGCACTTTGATAAACTATTTGAAGAGCATAACGAACTTGACCATAAAATCAAAGACGCAGAAGAAGGCAGAATTCACTTAGATAGCTTAGAAATAGCTAATCTAAAAAAAGAAAAATTGAGATTAAAGGATGAGCTAAATACTTACTTATCAAATTATAAAAAATAATTCTCTATGAAATTTTTACTTTAAGGATAAAACATGTTTGGAAAAAAAAGTCAATCAAAACAAGACTTTGAAGAATTACAAAATAAAATCAAAGAATTAGAAGAAGAAAACAAAAAACTTCTTTTGGAAAAGCAAGAATTAATTGAGAATTATGAAAAACAACTTCAAGGTAATTGCGGTAAAACTGAGCTTGAAACTCATCTTTTAGAAATGCTACTAACTGGCGTTTTAAAAGGCATTTCAAATGTTCAAAGTGATATGCAAGAAAATGTCAATAAAGCAGAAATGATTTCTCAGTACTCTGATTCTTCTTTAGAAGATATGCAAGAATTAAATTCTATCACACATTCAATTATATCCTCACTTCAAAGCATTATTGAATCAGCTAATCGTTCAAGAGATACAGCAGGTAACTTACACCGCAGTGTTGATGAGATCACTAATGTTATTAACTTAATCAAAGATGTATCTGATCAAACTAACCTATTAGCACTAAATGCCGCTATAGAAGCTGCTAGAGCAGGAGAGCATGGTAGAGGTTTTGCTGTTGTTGCTGATGAAGTTAGAAAACTTGCTGAAAAAACACAAAAAGCAACATCAGAAGTAGAATTAAACATTAATCTACTCAAACAAAATGCAGATGAAATGTATGGACAAAGCGAACAAGTAGAAAAAGTGTCATTAGAATCAAACGAACACATAGTACAATTTTCTAGCAAATTTACTCAACTTATTTCAAATGCAAACTCAACTAGCTCGCACGCTAAACGTATTGCTTCTGAAATTTTTGTTTCTTTAGCTAAACTAGATCACGTTGCCTTTAAACTCAATGGTTATAATGAAATCATTCATGCTTCTGGTAAAGCGCTATCTGATCATTTAAGCTGTAGGCTTGCAAAATGGATCGCAGGAGTTGGTAAAGAAAGATTTTCTAGCAGAAGAGCTTTTGGTAAGTTAAATTTACCACATCAAAAAGTGCATGAAAATATCAACCAAGCTGTTGCTTTAGCTCATGATGAAGATACAAGCAACAAGCTAGTACAAAATCAAATTTTAGACAAATGTTCTAATGCTGAAAAAGCCTCAGAAGATTTATTTAACATCTTTAAAGAAATGCTTGATGAAAAAGATCCAAACATTGAAAACAAGGAAGAAAAAAAATAAAAAGGTAAGATTAATTCTTACCTTTAAACCATAAATAAGCATATTCAAGTAAAGGAGTTTTGATAGGATTTTCTTTAGAAAATTTTTCAAAGTCTTTTCTCTTTATCCATACTGCTTGGATATCTTCTCCCTCAATTCCACCACCATGGCCAATTTTATTATCTTCATTAATTTCAGCATAGAATAAAAACTGTCTACTAACACCTGAACCAAAACCTGTATAAAATTCCCCTATTTTTTCTACAACCTTAGGAGCATAACCCAATTCTTCTATACATTCTTCTTTAGCTATTTCTTCCAAACTCAAATCTTTATCAACAAGCCCTGAACAAAGTTCTATACTAAATCCTATCTCATCTAAATACAAATTATTACGTTTTTGATAATCCCATAAAGGAATTCTAAATTGCTTTACAAAAACAAAAGAATCTTTTTGAGTATGATATAAAAAAACAGAAACACTATCTAATGCTTCTATAAAATCCCAAGTATATTTTTTATCATCTTTGCCTATATAAGTGTATCTTTTAGGTTTAATGTATTTTGAGTTGGAAAATTGCTCTTCTTGTAAATTTTTCATGTAAAATCCTTATAATTTTACATCTATTATAACAAAATAAAATGAGTATGGAAAAATATAAAAGAATTTAAAAGAGTTGCTACAAAAAGCAACTCTATAAAGAAAGCTAAAAAATATAAAGGCGGTTATTACATCATACCGCCCATGCCTCCCATACCACCCATGCCACTCATATCAGGCATAGCAGGTTTGTCTTCTTTGATTTCACTAATTGTAGCTTCAGTTGTTAAAAGCATGCTAGCTACTGAAACTGCATTAAGTAAAGCCACTCTTTCTACTTTAACAGGATCAATAATACCACTTTCAAGCATATTTACATATTCACCTTTTGCAGCATCAAAACCGGTATTTTCTTCTTTACTATTTTCTACTGTATTTACAACCACACCAGCATCAAATCCAGCATTTTCAGCAATTTGTCTTAAAGGTGCTCTTAAAGCTCTTTCTACAATAGCTGCACCAATAGCCTCATCACCTTGCAAATTCAAGCTGATTTTTGATTTTGCTTTGATTAATGCAGCACCACCGCCTATTACAATACCTTCTTCAACAGCAGCTTTTGTAGCGCTTAATGCATCATCAACTCTATCTTTTTTCTCTTTCATTTCAGTTTCAGTAGCCGCACCAACTTTAATCACCGCTACACCACCACTTAATTTAGCTAATCTTTCTTGTAGTTTTTCTCTATCATAATCTGAGCTTGTTTCAGCAATTTGAGCTTTGATTTGGTTAATTCTTGCATCAATATTTGCTTTTTCACCTGCACCATTTACAATAGTTGTATTATCTTTATCAATAATCACGCTTGAAGCTTGACCTAAATCTTGAATACTAGCACTTTCTAAAGTTCTTCCAAGCTCTTCAGAAATCACTTCACCACCTGTTAAAATAGCAATATCTTCGAGCATAGCTTTTCTTCTATCGCCAAATCCAGGAGCTTTAACTGCTGAAATATTTAAAACACCTCTTAATTTATTTACAACTAAAGTTGCCAAAGCTTCACCTTCAATATCTTCAGCTATAATTAAAAGTGGTTTTCCTGTTTTTTGAATTTGTTCCAAAATTGGTAATAAATCTTTTAAGTTGGCAATTTTTTTATCAAATAACAAAATAAAAGGATTTTGCAATTCAGCTGTCATTTTTTCAGTATTTGTAATGAAATATGGGCTTAAATAACCTCTATCAAATTGCATACCTTCAACTACATTTAATTCATCATTGATTGATTTTGCTTCTTCAACAGTAATAACACCATCTTTTCCAACTTTTTCCATAGCATCAGCGATTAAATTTCCGATTTTCTCATCTGAATTTGCAGAAATTGTCGCAACTTGAGCTATTTCTTTTTTATCTTTAACTTCACGAGAAAGTTTTTTAAGTTCAGCAACTATAGCTTCGCAAGCTTTATCCATACCTCTTTTAACTTCAATAGGATTCGCACCTGCTGTGATATTTCTTAAACCTTCTTTAAAAATAGCATGCGCTAAAACTGTTGCTGTTGTTGTTCCATCGCCTGCTTGATCAGCTGTTTTACTAGCTACTTCTCTAACTAAAGAAGCACCCATATTTTCTAAAGAATCTTTTAATTCCACTTCTTTAGCCACACTCACACCATCTTTTGTGATAGTTGGAGCGCCAAAACTTTTTTGGATTAATACATTACGACCACGTGGTCCCATAGTAACTTTTACTGCATCATTAAGTTTTTTAACACCTTCATAAAGTTTATTTCTTGCTTCGTCTGAAAAAAATATTTCTTTTGCCATTTTTTATCCTTTTTTATTTAATAATCCCTAAAACATCATCAATATTAAGAACTAAATACTCTTCATTATCAAGTTTTATTTCAGTTCCGCCGTATTTTGCAAACATTACTTTATCATTTACTTTAACATCTTCTATTTCTTTACTCACTGCAACAACTTCACCATTTAATGGCTTTTCTTTAGCATTATCTGGTATAATAATCCCAGAAGCAGTAGTTTTCATTTCTTCTAAGCGTTTTACTAAAATGCGCTTTCCTAGAGGTTGAAAATTCATTTTTTATCCTTTCTAAAATGTGCCTTTTTTTAGCACTCTTTGTTTTTGAGTGATAGAATTATACATTAAAGAAAGTTAATTGTCAATAAATTAAGTAAAATATATCATATAAGTTTAGTCTATATCACTAAATTTATATGATATATCATTATAAAGGTTTCTCATGAAAAAAATTCTTTACATTCTTTTAGGCGTAGTGTGTGTGGCATTATTAGCTATATATACATTATTATTTACAAGTATGGGTAATGCTTTTTTAAAGCCAAGAATCGAAACGATAATTGCTCAAAAAAGCGGTATGAATGTTAAATTTGAAAATTTTAAAATTAGTTTTTCACAACTTGACATTAAAGCAAATATTGATGATAAATTTTTTGCTAATATAGAAGGTGGTATATCACCTTTAAGACTAGGATTTGATTTAAATTATCTTTTAGGACTTAAACAAAATTATATTCAAGAACTTGGTTTAAAAAGTGATAAAGACTTTACATTTAAGGGTAATGTTGTAGGTAAAAGTAGTGATTTTTCAGTAAAAGGCAATGGATTTTTGTTTGATTCTAATCTTAGCTTAGATGCAAAAATTGTTGATTTTTCTCCTATAAATCTTGAATTTATTGGAAAAAATATAGATTTGGCTCAAATTTTAGATTTTACTAATCTACCAAGATATGCTCAAGGAAAAATTAGTATTATAAGTGATATACAAGCTAAAGATTTAAAACCAAATGGTAATGCTTTGATTAATTTTTACACAAGTTCTATCAACAATACTCTAATTGAAAAAGATTTTAATCTAAGCTTACCAAAACAAAGCTATATAAAAGGCGAAATAAGATCTTTAATCCAAAACAATGAAATTATTTCTAAAAGTGAAATTTTAAGCAATTTTTTTAAACTTTATACACAAAAAAGTATTTATGATATAACAAAACAAAGCTTAACTAGTGATTTTGACATCAAAATAGATGATTTTAATCAATTTTCATCTTTAGCTAAAATGAAACTCCAAGGTAACAGTCAAATTCAAGGTAATTTACTTTTTGCAAGCAATCAATTGCAAAAATTAGATGCTAACTTGCTTGGATTTGGTGGTAGCTTAAAAGCTATTTTAGAAAATAATAATCTTAACATCAA
This sequence comes from Campylobacter sp. FU_497, assembly GCF_025772425.1. Lineage (NCBI taxonomy): Bacteria > Pseudomonadati > Campylobacterota > Epsilonproteobacteria > Campylobacterales > Campylobacteraceae > Campylobacter > Campylobacter sp. FU_497. The sequence continues at coordinate 185,163 of NZ_JAKMSC010000001.1, forward strand.
CACAACTAATATAGAAGTAGCAGAGCTTTTAAAAACTATTTCTATGCCTGCTTTTATTAATTCTAAATTAATTTTAGATTTAAAAGCACAAGGACTTGATTTTAAAAATTTCAATCTAAATACTAGATTAGACAATGCAAATATAAATGTTATAGAATTTAAAAAACTAAGCAATCTTGATTTTCCAAAAACAACTTTTAATCTACAAGCTAAAGCAAATGCGAAAAATTCTTTGATTGATTATGAAGCTTTGCTTGATTCAAACATAGCAAAAATACCTCAGCTAAAAGGCTCATATAACCTTACAAACAAAGATTTAAAAGCACAAATTAGTGCTTTTGTAGATAATCTTAACAAATTAAAACCTTTAACAAAGCAAGATCTCAATGGACCGTTAAATTTAGATGCCAAAGTTGATCTTAAGGCAAATCAAATTCAAAATCTTGATGCAAATATTAAAATCATGCAAGGGCTTATCAATGCAAAATCTAATGGAAAAAGTTTACAAGCGAAAGTTGATAATATAAAATTAGAACAACTTTTTCCTTTAATAGGACAAAAAGTTTTAGCTTATGGAGATGTAAATGCTAACATTGATTTAAAAACACTTGATTTTAACAATATTAATGGTGATTTTAAAGCCATTATTAATTCTTCTTTTAATGAAGTAGAATTATCTAAGCTTTTAGATAAAAAATTTCCAAAGAATACTTCAGCAAAAATCAATCTTGATGGAAAAATTTCTAAATCAATCATTGATTTTAATGCTAAAGCTCTAAGTTCATTTGCAAATATTAATTCACTAAAAGGAAAATTTGATCTTAATCAAATGGCTCTAGCAAGCACTTATAATATTTCATTGCAAGATTTTTCTAAGCTAGGATTTTTAGTCGATAGAAACTTGAAAGGCAAGGCTGATTTTGAAGGAAAATTTGATTTTAAAAATGCTTTAATAGATGCAAGTGTTAATAGTAAAAATATATTTAACGGCTCATTAAATGCAACATTAAAAAATAATATTTTTAACGCTAAAATGCAAAATACCGATCTTTCAAATTTAGCTCAAAGTTTAGATTTACCTGATTATTACCAAGCAAAATCAAATTTAAGTATTGACTATAATCTTTTAAAAGAAAGTGGTGTGGTGCTAATGAACTTAGCCGATGGGCAACTTAAGAAAAACCTCATCACAAGTGCTTTAATGCTACTTTTACAAAAAGATATCACTCAAGATATATATCGCAATGGTGAAGCTAAAATAAATATCAATAAAAATCTTATAGATTTAAATTTAAACCTAGTGGCCGATAGAAGCAATATCAATATCAGTAAAGGTAAGATTGATACAAAAAGTACTAAATTAAACATTCCTTTTAATATTGTTATTGATAGAGCAAATTTTAAAGGCATTATAAAAGGAACAACACAAGATCCTAAAGTAAGCCTTGATACAAAAAGTGTTGTAAATTCTATTGTTAATACAATAGGCGGAAATGCTAGTGATGGTACTAAAAATACGGGTAAAAAAGTAGATCAAGCAATAGATAAAATCTTTAACAAACTCTTCTAATACATCTAGCCTTTAAAAAAGGCTAGATTTTTTTAAAATAAACCAAATTTACCATCTTTTTTCTTATATAACACTCTCATTTTTGCATCTATGTCATTAAAAACTAAAAATATATCCTTACTTGCTTTTAGCTTTTCTAATGCTTCTTCAATTTCTAAAGGTTTATATAGTTCAAGCTCCATTGGAACTATCTCATCTTCTTCAATCACACTTGGCAATACTAAATTTTCTTTTATCTCATCTTGATGTTTATGGGTGATATTTTTATCATGTAATCTTCTTAAAACCTTAGAAATTCTATCAATAGCTAAATCTATAGCAGCATATAAGTCTTTATCTTTTTGCTTTACAACCACTGTATTAATACCAGCTAAGTTAATGCTAAATTCAGCCCAAAATCCTTTCTTTCCATGCCTTTCATCAGCACTTATAACACAACGTGCAGAAATCACATCTAAGCCATATTTACTTAAAGCATCAAAGCTTTTTTCCACATACTCTTTTATAGACTCAGTTAGCTCAAATTGCTTTCCAACTATACTTGTATTCATTACTTCTCCTTTTTATGAAGTTAAATACATTATAGCACTTTAATCGTAAAAAATTAACTTTTTAAATAAAAAATAAATTTAAAATTTTAAAGGCTCTAAAATAAGCACACCATCTACTGAAAGTTTTTTGCCTTGAAAATGCATTTTACAAAAAGAAACAATTAAAGCATGAAAAATTTGATAAAGCTCATATAACTTACATTCTTTTTTTAATAAAACACACAATTCTTGTTGATTTTTAACTATGTCTTTTTTTAAAAAATCTGCCAATTCATCATAACTTTGGCACTCATAACCTAAATAATTAACTATTTTTGCACTATAAGCATCAACCACTAAAACTTCTTTTTTACATATATAATTTAAAATTCCATCTGCACTTTCTTGACCCAAGCCTTTAATACTCAAAAGCCATTCTCTATCTACTTCTTCTTTAAAAAGTTCAAAAGAATTAAAATCTTGGAAATATTTTTGAGCGAAATTTTTAATATATTTTGCTTTGGTATTATAAAATCCACTTGGCTTTATTAAAAGCGCTAAATCTTGAGTGCTTAACTTTGATAAATCTTCTATATTAGTAATATTTGCTTGTTTTAAATTTATCAAAGCTTTTAACACATTTTTCCAGTTTGTATTTTGGGTTAAAACCACAGAAATTAAAATTTCAAACTCGCTTAAAGTATTATTTTCTAGCCACTCAAAATCTTGATAATCAATATTTGCATTAACTAAAGCTTTAAAAATTTCATACCCGCTCATGCTTTTTCACTCTTTCTTAAATGCATCAAAATAGCCTCAATTACATCATCATCGTCTTTACTTTTTGCCTTAATGACTTCCTTGCTCTCATCATCTTTTACAAAACAAATATTTTGCTCATAATTACTCACTAGTTTATAATGCTTGCTAGCTAAAATTTTTATGATGATTAAATCCAAAAACTGCTTAGTAAAAATATCAGGCTTTCCAAAACGATCGTTCATCTCACTTTCTATCTCATAAACTTCATTAACACTCATACACTTACTAAGTCTTCTATAAAGTTCTAATCTCAAACGATCTTCACTAATATACTCACTATTTAAAAAGGCATTGATGTTAAGCTTTAGATCTATTTTTTTCTCTTTAACCTCTTCTTTCTTACTTAGCTTATTAATCTCATCTTCTAACATTTTAAGATACAAACTATAACCAATTTGTTCTATATGTCCACTTTGATCCACACCTAATAAATTTCCACCACCACGAATTTCTAAATCATGGTAAGCAAGCACGCTTCCTGAACCTAAATAAGAATTGCTCTCTAAACTCGTAAGTCTTTTTAAAGAATCTTTTGTGATTTTTTCCTTATCTTCAATCAAAAAATAACAATATCCTTGCTTAGCACTACGCCCTACTCTTCCTCTAAGTTGGTGCAAATCAGCCATACCAAAGCGATCTGAATTTTCTACTATAATAGTATTTGCATTTGCCAAATCAATACCACTTTCAACTATAGAAGTACAAAGCAATAAATCATATTCTTTATTTTCAAATTTAATCATTTCTTCTTCGGTAGTTTTCGCATCAATTTTAGAATGCAAGATTAAAATTTTTAAGTTCGGAAATAAATCTAAAAGATATTTTTTACACCCATCAATACTTGCTATATGATTGTGTATATAAAAAATCTGCCCTGCTCTTCTTAATTCTCTTGAAATAGCCTCTTTAATCAAAGCATCATTACTTTCTCTAACAAAGGTACGCACATCCAAACGATCCTCAGGTGGAGTTTGTAAAACACTATATGATTTTAAAGAACTAAGAGCTTGATTTAAACTTCTTGGTATAGGCGTTGCTGACATAGATAAAATATGGGAGTTTTTACTTAATTCTTTGAGTTTTTCTTTTTGTTTTACACCAAATTTATGCTCCTCATCTATCACAACTAAACCTAAATTTTCACACTCAACTCCTAAAAGAGAATGCGTTCCAACCACCACACAAGGTTTATTTTCTTTTAAAAATGCCAAAACTTGTTTTTTTTCTTTAGCACTAGTAAAACGATCTAGCTTAAAAACCTCTATATTAAAAGAATCAAATCTTCGTTTTAAGGTTTTAAAATGCTGAGCTGAAAGTAAAGTAGTTGGTACAAAAAACAAAGCCGTATAGCCACTTTTTACACAAGTAAATATAGCGTTCATAGCAACTTCTGTTTTACCAAAACCCACATCGCCACTTAAAAGCCTATCCATTACCTGCATACTTTTTAAATCTTGAGTGATTTCTTGGCAAACTTGACTTTGATCTTTAGTATAAAAAAATCCCGCTTTATTGATAAATTCATCTTGTAATTCTTGAGAGATTTTTAATTCTTTTGCCTTTATCAAAGCTCTAGCCGCTGCCAAAGAAACTATATTTGAAGCAATGGCAAATAGTTTTTCCTTTAATCTTTCTTTGATTTTTAGAAAACTTCCTTTTCCAAGCTTATCAAGCAAAGGCACACCACCACTTGCGCCGATATATTTATCAATCATATATAAATTTTCAACAGGCAATAAAAGCTTGTCATTATTTAAATACCCAAGAGCTACAAATTCTTTTTTTGCTCCTGCAATTATAATAATCTCAAGACCTAAAAATTTAGCTATACCATAATCTTCATGCACAACAAAATCCCCGACTCTAAGCTCATCTATTACCAAACTTGCTTTTCTAACTCTTTTATTTTTTTCTTTTTTATTTAAAGAGATGATAAGCTCATCTTGAGTGCTTAAATTAATTCTCTCTTGAGATATTTTTAATTTAATATTTGGAAATTCTTGTAAATTTAAAGCTTTAAACAAAGCTTCATTTTTTGCTAAAACAGTAATTTTTTTATCTTTATGAAAAGTGAAAAAATCATGATTATAGGAACTTACTAAATCTTTACAAAATCTTGGTTCAGGTAAAATATTTTGATTGATTTTACTAATATCTTCTTCAAAATCATTTATATCAAATTTTTTTATGCTTGTGAAATTTAGATCTAAATAATCACAAAAATCATCAATACACCAAAAACCTAAAGAATTAACATCATTGATAATGCTTTGACTTTGAAAATTTTGAATTTTTTCTTGTAAATTTTCATATTGCTCTTGATTAAAAGCACTCAAAAATGGACAAATCTCAATCTTTGAAAGTTCATTTGGGATTGATTTTTGTGTATGAATATCAAAATATCTTATACTTTCTATCTCATCTGAAAAAAGCAAAATTCTAAAAGGTTGCTCTTCGTTAATTGCAAAAATATCTATAATATCCCCACGTATTGAAACTTCGCCCTTATCTTGAACTATATCTACAAACTCATACCCACTATGTAAAATTTCTTCTTTAAATTTCTCTAAAGCAAGAAGTGAATTTCTTTTAAGAATAATGTTTTTTAGATGCTTTTTCCCGGGGAGTTTTTGTAAGATTGTTTTTATAGGAGAAATTAAAATTTTATTTTCATCTTCTTTATGATAAGCATTTAAAACTTTACAAATTTCAAAAAGCTCTTTAGAAAAAGAGCGCAAGTCACTACCAAATTCTGCCCTAAAATCAGGCAAAATGAAAGTTTTTAAATTTAAAAATAAACAAACTTGAGCTAATTCATCTGCTTCTTTATCATTCTCACAAACTATTAACTCAGTTTTATTGCTTAATAAATATTCATATAATTTAGCTTGCATTTTCTGAATTTTCTATACTCACATCAATAGTTGCAAGTTCTTCATCTTTTTCAATTATTTTACTACTTCCGTTAAATTTTCCACCATTTTCAATGCTTAATTGTTTAACTATGATATTGCCATTAAGCACACCACCGGATAAAATTTCTAAAGAATCAACTTGCATTTCTCCTTCAAAAACCCCATTAATCACTATCTTACTTGCCTTAACTTGTCCTTTTAAAACACCACTTTTGCCTATTACTATCACATTAGAAGAATTAATTACCCCGGTAATTTCTCCATCTAAGTGAAGCATAGAGTCAAAATAAAATTTTCCCTCTATTTTTGCTCCGTTTGAAATGACTGTAGTTTCGGATACTGTAGCAATAGAGCCTTTATTAAAGATTGCCATGGAACTCTCCTTTCTTTTTCAAAAATTTGCTCATAGTTTTTTCGGTTTAAATCTATAAAAATTTTAGGATCTAAAAGTTTATTAATAAATCTAACCTCATAATGCAAATGCGGCCCCGTAGAAAGACCGGTATTTCCTGTATATCCTAATAAATCACCTTTTTTTACAAATTGTCCTGCTTTAACAACATCTTTGCGCATCATGTGTGCATATACTGTTTTAAAACCAAAATTATGGATTAAAATTACCGAATAGCCATAACCATTATTACTATATGCAGCATATTCAACTACTCCATTTGCAGGTGCATAAATGGGAGTATTTAAAGCCGCTCTTAAATCAATGCCTGGATGAAATTCTTTTTTATTTAATATAGGATGATGACGCCATCCAAAATTACCCGTGATTCCATTATCTTCTATCACATGTCCATTTGGAATTTGTGTTAAAAATAAATAAGCTTGATCATTGGTAAGTTTAACTTTTTCTAATCTTTCTGGTATATCTAAGCTCTCATCTTGCTTTAAACCTAAATTTTCTTCAATATCTGCAAGTTGAGTTTGAAGTTCATCATATAAAGCTGTTTTTTCTTCTAAACTTTTTTGCATGCTTTCATTTTGAGAAAATAATTTAGTATTTTTTGAAGATAATGCTTCTTGCTCTTTTAAAAGCTCTGAACGCTTATCTGCTAAATAATTAATATATAAAGCGCCCAAAACTATAACAACAAAAACAAAAGAAGTAAAATAAATTATTACTTTTTTTATAATCTGACTTAATAAAAAATGCCTAGAACCATTTACATCTGTGATAGTTAGCGTAAATTTATCTTTCATTATAGCCTCTTAAAAAATTTTCTACCAATACAAAAGAACCAAAAACCAAATACAACTCATCTTTTTTTATTTGTTCAAATTTTTGATAAGCAATATCTAATTTTTCTAAATTTTCTAGCAAAACAGAGCCTGCCAAAGGCCTATCTTTGCTTTCATACTCATAAATTTCAACTATTTTTATTATAGGCTTTAAAGCCCTTAAAATTTTATAAGAATCTTTATCTAAAAAGCAATTATAAACTAAATGAACTTTTTTTTCCTTGAAAATTTCAGCTAAAGCTAAAGCAGCCATTTCATTATGACCTACATCAACAAAAATATTTTGACTTATTTGCTCGCACCTTCCTTTCAAATCAAGTTTTGGCAAATTTTTGATACTTTGAATCAATTCTTTTTCATTTTTGGCACAAATTTTAGAAAAAACTTCTAAGGCTAAAAAAAGATTATCTTTTAAAAAAGTTGCTAAATTATATTTTTGAATATATTCTTGCACATAAGGATAAATGACCTCATTTTCATCTAACGCACTAATATCTAAACCGGTTTGTTTTAAATTAGCTATTTTTTTAGCCAAATTTAACACTTTTGTTTCTTGCTTATGATTAATTAAAGCTTTAGCGCTCATGGCTTTTAATTTTGTTCTTGCTATTTCTTCTAAATTTTTACCCAATAAATCTTGATGATCAAAACCTATTTTAGTAAAAACACTAAAATTTATTTCAAAAACACTTGTAGCATCATACTCTCCACCTACTCCAGCTTCTAAAATCACATAATCACAATCTTTAAAAATAAAAAAAGCTAAAAAAGTAGCATACTCAAAATAACTAAGTTTTTTTATATCTTCTAAAAAAATACTTTCTAATTCTTCATGCGCCTTTTCCAAAAGCTCATTACTTACAATTTTCCCATTTAACCAAAATCTTTCATTAAATTCAAAAATATGCGGACTTGTATAATGCCCTACTTTATATCCTTGCTCTAAAAGTAAAAGTGCTAAAAATCTACCTGTACTTCCTTTGCCATTAGTGCCAATAATTTGAATATTTTTAGTTTTTGGAATAAATTTTTTATATTTTTCATACATACTAAACATAAAAAATCTACTGATTTTTTGTACATATATAGTTTTTTGTGAGAGTGTTTGTTGGAATTTCATACTAAGCTTTTTGCATTAATTCTTTTAAAATGTCACCGTCTGGAAATTCTTTTTTTTCTATACAAGAAGATGATAAAACAAGCTTAACCACTTCTTCTTTATAAATAAATTTATAATCATCTATAAGTTTTAAAGCTTTTTCTGTAAAAATTTGAGCGCTTTCTAAATTTTTACCTGGAAATATAATCAAATAAGAACTTTCATCTAAAATCCAAATTTCAGCCAAATTTTTACATAAATCTTTGAGAATTTTTTTAAATTTCCCACTGATAGTTTTAAAACTATCAATACCATAGGCATTAATAACATGTTCTATATTATTGATTTTAAAAAAAGATAGGGCATAATTAACCGCATAAAGCTTATAATTTTCATCAAGTTTTTTAAGCTCTTGAGCAAGATTCCATTGCTCTCTTTGCTCATCATCACTTGTAGCTTGAATTTGCGTTTTAATTTGAGCTATTTGCTCGTTTGCATATAAAAGTTTATCTTTTAATGTATCAAAATTAATCTGCACATTACCATTTTCATCTTTAGTTAAAGCATTGATAAATTTTACATCTTCTTGACTATTATCATAAAGCTTTGACACCATTTCATTTAAACTTTCTAAGTGCTGATTAAAAAAAGAAAGATTTTTTTGTATATAGTATTTATCTATTGCTTCTTTTTTTTGTAGCATCAAACAATACTCATGTGCAAATTCTTTTCTAGCAATCAATCTAGGATTTTCTTTTAGTTTTTGTTTAAATTGCTCCACTTCTTTACTCTCGCCAAATAAAGGCTCTAAAGAAGCTAGTAAAAGTTCGGCTTGTTTTTCGTAAGAGCGTTCTTTTAACATAGTGATAAGTTTTTCTATTAAAACATGAAAATCCAAAAACGCTCGGATATTAAATTCTTCTAATTTTTTTAAAAGCTCATGATCTTCATAAGATTTTTCAAGTTCTCTCCATTTAGCTCTTAATAGATATATGGTTTCTAAATCCATAGCTTGAGATAATCTATGTTGAGTAATTTGAGCAAGTTCTTTGATTTTTTTATCTTTACTAATACTAAGTTGTTGAATGATTAAGCCAAGTAAAGCATAAACATCTTCATATTTTCTACTTACCTGCCTATTGAGTCTAGAAACCAAAAACATCAAAAACTCATCAATAGTTCGAATACTTTTTCCTTTTAATTCTTGCTTGTAAGAATCATCTAAAAGATTAGTATATTTTTCTATTCTAGCTTTATTAAGACTCATAACTCCTGCTTTTTTAGCACACTCTTCAAACACCTCACTATAATTTTCAGGAGTTGGATATAATTTACGCTCTTTTAATTTTATCAATGTTTCTTTTGCGATTTCATTGATATGGCTTGCCATTTTATTTATAACCCCTAATAGCTATAATAGAAACAAATTCATCAAAAGCTTCACTTGATGCATTTTTAATCGCTTCAAATCTAGCTTGATCACTGATGATAGAGTTTGGATTAATATCAAAATTATAACTTCCTTTAGTATTTACAATTTCTTCTTTGCCATTTTTATAACGCAACACAAACTCCAAATAAAGCTCTGCTTTATAATTAATCACATAGCCATTTTTATCATAAACCATAGGATGAAATTCTAATTTTTTCATCGTAACTATAATAGAACTATCTGCATTATACTCATCTGTAATTTTTCTACCAAGCTTATTAAGCATAGCCTCTCTTAAAATATCTGTTATGTAAACACTATTTTCAGGATCTTGCTTACTGATATTAATTTTTAAAAATACATTTTCACCCAAAACCCTACTTGCCATTTGAGATGATGGAATATATCCACAAGCTATGATGAAAAAAGCAAAAAAAGATATTAAATATTTTTTCATTTAACCACCAAATTAACCAATTTCTTATCAATATAAATTTCTTTTACTATGGTTTTTCCTTCTAGCCATTTTGCAACATTTTCTTTAGCTAAAGCTAAAATCTCATCTTCTTTAGCTTCTGAATTTATTTCAATTTGTGCTCTTTTTTTACCATTAACACTAATAGCTATATTAAAACTATCTTTTACAAAAACTTCATCTTTTATTTTTAATACTTTAAAATTTTCACATTTAAATAAATGCTCGCTAAGTTCAAAACAAACATGAGGGATAATAGGCTCTAAAATATTTAAAATAATATAAAAAGCTTCTTTTGAAACTTCTTTATGGTTTATAGCATTTAAGGCATTTAAAGCTTCCATACATGCAGCTATTAAAGTATTAAAGGCAAAACTTTCTTCATAAACTTCAAAAGATTTTTTCAAAGCTTCATATACTTTTAATCTAGCATATTTTTCTTCTTTATTTAAACTTTGATGATCAATTTCTTGTAATTTTCCACATTCTAACCCCATAGCCTTTTCATAAAGCCTATTGATAAATTTAAACGCACCTTCTAGCGCACTATCGTTCCATTCAAGTTCTTTAGCAGGTGGTGCAGCAAACAATATAAACAATCTTGCACTATCTGCTCCATATTTTTCTATAATATAATCAGGATCAACTACATTGCCCTTAGATTTACTCATCTTAGCACCATCTTTAGTGACCATCCCTTGGGTTAAAAGCCTATTAAAAGGCTCATCATCTTTTAAATAACCCAAATCTCTAAGTGCTTTTTGGAAAAATCTAGCATAGAGTAAATGTAATATCGCATGTTCAATACCGCCAATATATTCATCAACATTCATCCAATAATTGACACTTTTTTCATCTACTGCTTTTTCTTGCCATGTTTTATCATCACTTGCAAAACGTGCAAAATACCAAGAACTTTCAAAGAAAGTATCTAAAGTATCGCTTTCTTTTTGCGCTTTTTTTCCACATTTTGGGCAAATACACTCTTTCCATGCTTCATGCTTATCAAGTGGATTTCCTTCTCCATTTATCACTACATCTTCAGGCAAGGTAATAGGTAAATTTTCTATTTTTTGAGGAACTATACCACAAGAATCACACTTAATCATTGGTATAGGAGCTCCCCAATATCTTTGTCTAGAAACACCCCAATCACGAATTTTAAAATTAGTAACCTTTTTACCAATACCCAAAGATTCAATTTTTAAACTAATTTTTTCTCTAGCATCATTGCATTCTAGTTGATCAAATTCGCCACTATTAGTTAAAACACCTTCTTTTAAAGTGTAGCATTGTGCGTCATTTTCATCTTTATAAATTACTTTTTTTATAGCCAAATTATAAGTTTTTGCAAACTCATAATCTCTTTCATCGTGAGCAGGCACGCTCATAACAGCCCCACTACCATAATCACTTAAAACAAAATTAGCTACCCATAAAGGAATTTTTTCTTTACTTAGTGGATGGATTACATAAAGATTTAAAAAATATCCTTCTTTTGGTGCGGCTTGTCTTTGGCGCGGTGTTTGATTTTGTATATTTTGAATTTTAGCTATAATATCTTGATCTAGTAACTTTTTATCAATTAATTCATTTACTATTTCATGATCAGGTGCTAAAGCAATGTAAGATACTCCATAAATAGTCTCAGCTCTTGTGGTAAAAACATTGATTTTTTTTACACTGATTTTATCATTTTCTTCTATATCAAAATCAAAACCAAGCCCTGTGCTTTTGCCTATCCAATTTTCTTGCATAGTTAAAACTTGACTTGGCCATTTTCCTTCTAATTTTTTAAGATCTTGTAATAATTCATCCGCATAAGCAGTGATTTTTACATAATATCCTGGCATTTTTTTTCTAATGACTTCATGCCCACAACGCCAACATTTGCCATCTTCAACTTGCTCATTTGCTAAAACTGTTTTATCATTCTCACACCAATTAACTTCAGCTTCTTTAGTATAAACAAGCCCTTTCTCATACATTTTGATGAAAAATTCTTGCTCAAATTTAGTATATAAAGGATCAGAAGTAGCAAGCATTCTTTTTTTAGAAAAAGAAAAACCCAAAGAAGCAAGTTCATTTTGCATATAATCAATATTTTCATAAGTCCATTTTTTAGGGTGGATACCATGTTTAATCGCAGCATTTTCAGCAGGCATACCAAAACTATCAAAACCTATAGGATGTAAGACGTTAAAACCTTTTTTTCTATAATACCTAGCCATAGCATCGCCTATGCTATAGTTTCTCACATGCCCCATATGAATTCTACCACTTGGGTATGGAAACATAGATAAAATGTATTTTTTTGGTAAAGAAAAATCATCTTTTGGTTCAAAATATTCTTTTTCTTGCCAAATTTTTTGCCATTTTTTTTCTATTTTACCTGCTTCATATGCCATTTTCACTCCTAATTTTCTTCTTGATTTTTTACTGAATCAACTATAACTAAAATCATTGAAAAGATATTAGCTATCAAAGCACCAATTGCCAAAGTATAAACCATAACATTAGCTTCTGGATTAATTTGTATTAAAGCAAAAGCTGGAATTAAATGCAAATCAGCCACTAAAGAACTAGCAAATAATTCAGCTGCTAAGAAATTTCTAACTCCAATTTTCAATAAAGTAGAAATTAAATTCACACAAGCTGCAATAAATAATGCAACTTCATTTTGATCATATAAAAATCCTGCGGTTGTAGTTAAGCTCATTAGAGCAAAAAAGATATAAATAACCTTACCCCAATTCATTTTTACACTGTTCCTTTTTCATACATCGCTCTTAATTTTTCTTTTTCTTGTTTTTTCTTAACTTTTTCTAATTCTTTTTGACGATACTGCGCAACGCTAAATTTAAACCATAAAAGTGCTGGACTTGCTACAAATATAGAACTTGCAGTACCTGCTACAATACCCACTATCATAGTTAGAGCAAAACCTTCTATCATAGATCCGCCAAAGAAATAAAGCACTACAACAGTAATTAAAGTTAATCCCGTTGTTAAAGTAGTTCTTGATAAAGTAGCTGAAACTGATTCATTGATAATTAAATCAAGTTTTGAATTTTTACTTGTTTTAACACCTTCTCTAATCCTATCAAAAATAATAATCGTATCATTTAAAGAATATCCAAGCACGGTTAAAACAGCCGCTAAAATATCTAAATTTACATCTATTTCAAATAACGCAATAGCGCCTAAAGTAATGACTATATCATGAATTTCACACACAATAGAAGCCATAGCAAAACGCCATTCAAATCTTACTGCCAAATAAATCAAAATAGCAATCAAAGAAATTCCAACTGCCATAAGACCTTTATTACGCAGTTCATCTCCTACTTTTGGACCTACCACATCCACGCGGCGCACTTCAAATTTACCTGTATCTTTTAATAAATTTGCAATACTTACTCCAATATCACTTCCCAAGCTATCACTACTTCCTGAAAAACGAATAATCACTTCATTAGCACTACCAAATTCAGTAACGCTAGCACCTTTTAAATTTTCATTGATAGCTAAAGCTTTGCGAATTTCAGCCAAAGGAGCTTTTTGCTCGTATTGAAGTTGCACTAAAGTTCCACCGGTAAAATCAATACCAAAATTTAAACCCTTAGTAAAAAGGATAAAAATAGAACCAAAAAATAAAATAAAAGACAAAGAGATGGCTGCAAATCTCATTCTCATAAAATCATAAACATGTTTTTGACTAAAAAATTGCATTAAGGTCTCCTATATCCAAACCATAATCTTGTGTTATTGCTTTTTTCCATACGGTTCATAAACATTTCAAACATACCATGAGTTCCAACAATAGAAGTAATCATCGAAACTAAAATTCCAATACTCAAAGTCACCGCAAAACCTTTTACCGCACCTGTTCCATAAGCATAAAGCACTACTGAAGTAATAAGTGAAGTAATATTAGAATCTAAAATCGCACTCATTGCATGCTTATAACCATTTTCAACACTTTGCCTTATACTAGCACCTTCTCGCAATAATTCTCTAATTCTTTCATTAATAATAACATTAGAATCTACTGCCATACCTACAGTCAGTACAAGTCCTGCCATACCAGGTAAAGTTAAGGTTGCTCCAAACATAGCCATTACAGCAATAATCACTAAAATATTTGCTACCAAAGCAATATTAGCAAAAATTCCTGCTATACCATAATACATCACCATAAATGCAATAACTAATATAGAAGCACCTGCTAGAGCTATCATACTCATTTTAATACTATCAGCACCCAAAGATGGTCCAACGCTTCTTTTTTCAAGCATTTTAACCGGTGCTAAAAGCGCCCCACTTCTTAAAGCAATGGCCACATCATGAGCTTCTTCAACAGTAAAACTGCCGCTAATTTGGCCGCTACCCCCGCCTATTCTTTCATTAATTCTTGGAGCTGAATATACTTTATTATCCAAAACTATAGCTAAGCGTTTGCCTACATTATTTCCTGTGTAGTCTCCAAATTTTTTCGCACCTTCTGAATTTAAAGTAAAATTAATCACAGGAAGATTATTACTTTGTGCAAAACCTACTTTTGCATCTGTTAGCATAGAACCATCAAGAATAGGTATAGATTTTACTAGATATTTAATTTGAGGATTTTTTGCATCTTCAAAAATCAAGTCTCCATATTCAGCAGCTTGAGCTGGAGTAAGATTATTTACCTGATCCATTCTAACATCATCTACTTCCATTAATTGCAAATGTGCAGCTTTTGCGATAAGTTCTCTAGCTCTAGCCTCATCTGCAGCAGTTTTAATACCTGGAAGTTCGACTAAAATTTTATCCTCACCTGATCTTGCTACATTTGGTTCTGCAAGGCCAAATTGATCAAGTCTGTTTCTAATGGTTTCTACAGCTTGTAAAATAGCTTGTTCATGAGTTAATTTAATTTCTTCTTGGGTTAAAGAAAGTGTGTAGTGTAAATTTTCATGTGTAATAGCCAAGCCTTTAATGTCTTTTAATAACAAATCAACCTTAGCTACATCATTTTCATCTAATAAACTAAATTCAATACTAGTATCATTTACTTTGATTTTATCAACAATAATATCTTCTTTATTGATAGAATAACTAAGAGAAGAGGCTATGGATTTAACCTTTGATTTAACTGCCTCTTCTACTTCTACACCTAATAACATATGCAAACCACCTTGCAAATCAAGTCCTAGGTTGATCTTAGCACCACTTTGGGTTTGCATAAAAGAAGGTATGGAAAAAACTAATCCTATAAGAAAAACTACAAAGAAAATAATACTTCTATAAGTAATTTTTCCACTACGCATCAATTTTCTTTGCTATAAAATCTCTAGAAATTTTTACAACTACATTTTCATCATTAAGCTTAACTTTGATAAAATCCTCTTCTGGTTTTACCACCTCGCAAATTATCCCACCATTTGTGATGATTTTATCCCCTTTTTCTAAAGATAAAACCATTAATTTGTGGTCTTTTGCTTGTTTTTGCTGTGGTCTAATAACCAAAAAATAAAAAATCGCAAAAAGCACAATGAGAGGCAACAATGAAGTCCAAATATTTCCGTTTTCTGCCATTTCTTCCCCTTTTTTTAAAGTTCATAAATTCTAATTCTACCACTTTTAAAATAATAAAAGCCTTTTTTTCTGCACTTTTATTGTCAAATTTTATTTATTTTTCTTTTTTTGAAAATTTACTTTTTGAATTTATTTCACCATTTTTAAGTATATATGGTTTGATTTTATTGCTAAGAAATAAAAGTAAAGTAGGATATTTTTATACCGGATTTTTTGTAGGAATTTTATGGTTTTGGTGGATAGCTTTATCATCAATTTATTTTGATTTAGCTTATTTAATTCCTTTAGAAATTATCTTGATAGGATTAGTTTATGGATTATTATTTTTAGTATGTTTTTTTCTTAAATATGATTTTTTAAGGCTTTGTGGAATTTTTTTACTTAGTTTTATTCATCCTTTTGGTTTTGATTGGCTAAATTGGGGTGTTTTAAGTGTATATGGAATCTTTGATGCAAGTTATCAAGGCATTATAGCTATGTTTTTGATTGCTTATTTTTATTATGAAAAATACATTTCAAGATATTATAAGATTGCAATCATTTTAATCCTTATTCTAATCGGAGCTCAATATAATCAAAAACAACCACAAACACTAAATTTAGACTATAAATTAATCCAAACTAATATCTCCCAAGATCAAAAATTCATACAAGAAAATTTACAAACTCATTCTAAAGATATATTTTATCAAATCAACAAGGCTATAAAAGAAGGTAAAGAAGCAATTATTTTTCCTGAAACAGCTTTTGCCTTTGCTTTAAATAAAGCTCCAAGTTATTTACAAGCTTTAAAAGATTTATCAAAACAAATCATCATCATTACAGGTGCTATAAGTACCACACCTAATCATCTATACAATAGTACTTATGTATTTGACAATGGTAACATACAAGTTTTTAACAAACACTATCTTGTACCTTTTGGAGAAGAAATTCCTATATTTAAAACCTTTTTTAAAAAATACCTTTTAAATATTGATGAATTTTCAAAAGGAAAAGAATTAAATCAATATACTTTAAATAATCAACTCATCACTAATGCTATCTGCTTTGAAGCTACAAAAGAAAAA
Source organism: Campylobacter sp. FU_497 (assembly GCF_025772425.1). Classification (NCBI taxonomy): domain Bacteria; kingdom Pseudomonadati; phylum Campylobacterota; class Epsilonproteobacteria; order Campylobacterales; family Campylobacteraceae; genus Campylobacter; species Campylobacter sp. FU_497. The sequence continues at coordinate 201,904 of NZ_JAKMSC010000001.1, forward strand.
CTTTACAAACACTCAAAAATCATCATAGCCATTTCAAATAATGCTTGGTTTAATTTTTCAAGTGAGTATAAATTACAAAATTTTCTAATGCGTTTTTATGCAAATAATTATAATGTAAGTATATATCATGCAGTTAATGGAAAAGAAAATGCGGTAATTAAGCCAAAAGAGATATTGATTTTAAAGATAAAAGAAAAACTTTTAAAGCAAAATGAAGCTTAAAAGCTTCATTTTATAATGCCTTAAATTCATCAAGCGCGTCTAATTTTTCCCAAGGATAATCAGCCTGCCCCACTTGACCACGAGCAGCTACATCAGCATACATGAAAGTATCTTTACTTGGTTTATCAAGATTGAATTTATTTTTAATCCAATTTGGAGTTAATGGGAAAGTTTTCATTACAAAATCACTTAAAATATCATCATTTAATCTTGTATTTGTTCCCATGCAATCCACACTTACAGAAGTTGGTTTAGCCACACCTATAGCATAAGAAAGTTGCACTATACATTTTTTAGCAAGCCCTGCTGCTACGATATTTTTAGCAAGCCATCTTGCTGCATAAAGCCCACTTCTATCAACCTTAGTATAATCTTTAGAAGATTGCGCTCCTCCGCCTATTGGAGCATAGCCACCAAAGCTATCTACTATAAGTTTTCTTCCTGTTAAGCCACTATCATGTAATGAACTGTGATTTACATATTTTCCCGTTGGGTTGATTAAAATTCTTGTTTTTTCTGGGCAAAAAAGCTCTTTTGGCAAATTTGAATCCAAAATCAAATCCATTACCAAAGCTCTTAAATCTTCTATTTTCATACTTTCAACACAAGGAGCTGAAACTACAATAGTATGGATACTTTGAGGTTTACAATTTTCAAAATTTTCTTTATTTACATAATCAATCGTAACTTGAGTTTTAATATCCACTCCAAGTTTATCAGGATTGTTTTTTGCAAACTCATACACTTTATCGCAAAGCATTCTAGCATAAGAAATAGCTGCTGGCATATATTCTTTTGCTTCATTGCTTGCAAAACCAAACATTATTCCTTGATCACCTGCTCCAATCTCTCCATCTTCTTGATCAACACCTTGATTAATATCAGGACTTTGCTCATTTAAAAATACCATTACATCTAAATCATCAGGATGTAAACATTGCTTTTTACTAAAATGCGGATGCCCATCATAACCAATATCTGCTAAAGCTTTTTTTACAATATTTTCATAATCTTGTTTTTCTAGCTTATGTTTTGATTTAATCTCGCCACCAATTACTACTTTATTTCCTGCTACAAAAACCTCACTAGCAACCCTTGAGTCTTTATCGTGAGTTAAAAAAGCATCCACTATAGAATCAGCTATAATATCAGCACATTTATCAGGATGTCCTGCACTAACAACTTCAGAAGTAAATAAATACATATTTTTAATATTCCTTATCATAAAAAATTCTAGCTTTATTTTAACATAAGCTAGCTTAAAAATCAAAAAGCTTATTTAAGCTTTACTTTGTTAGAATAAATTAAAAATTTATCACTACAAAAAAAGGTAAGAAATGAGTTTATTCTCTTGCGCAATCAAACGTTATAAAGATGGAAATCTTATTTTACAAATTTGCATAGGTATTGTTTTAGGAATTTTAGTAGGTGTTTTTTCTAAAGATTTGGCTATTTTTGCAAATATTTTTGGTGCTTTATTTACAGGAGCTTTAAAAGCTATAGCGCCAATTTTAGTTTTTATCTTAATCTTAACAACTATTTGCACAAAAGAATTTAATCATGGAAGTGAGAAAATAAAACATATTATTTTCTTATATATATTTGGAACTTTTTTAGCTTCTTTAAGCGCAGTTAGTATAAGTTTTGTCTTTCCTGTAGAATTAGTATTAACCGATATTGAAAAAGCTTCCACTGCAAGTCCTGCACACATAGGAGAAGTATTTAAAACCTTACTTTTTCAAATCGTAGATAATCCTATCCACGCTTTATCTTCAGGAAATTATTTAAGCATATTAGCTTGGGCTATAGGTGGGGGTTTTGCTCTAAGGCATTGCTCTAATGATGCAAAACAACTTTTTACTGATATCAACGAAGGCGTGTTAAAAATCGTTAAATTTATAGTCAAGCTTGCTCCTTTTGGAATTTTTGGACTTGTAGCAAATTCAGTTGCTCAAACAGGAGCAGCAGGACTTTTAAGTTATATTAAATTATTAATCATTTTAGTTTTAACCATGTTTTTTGTAGCCTTTGTGATTAATGCTTTAATTGTCTTTGCTTATACGAAGAAAAATCCTTATCCTTTGATTTTTATTTGCTTAAAACATAGTGCTGTTTTTGCATTTTTTACAAGAAGTTCTGCAGCAAACATCCCTGTAAATATGGCACTTTGCTCTAAATTAAATATCAATAATAACCTATATAGCATTTCTATTCCACTAGGAGCTACGATTAATATGGCAGGAGCAGCTGTAACTATAGCTATACTAAGTCTTGCAGCAGCTCACACAGTAGGCATTGAAATAAATTTTTTACAAGCTATGCTTTTGAGTGTTTTAGCTGCATTTGCAGCTTGTGGAGCTAGCGGGGTTGCCGGAGGCTCGCTTTTACTCATACCGCTTGCTTGCTCTTTGTTTAATATTGATTATGATATAGCTATGCAAGTAGTTGCAGTTGGATTTATCATAGGGGTTATTCAAGATAGCGTTGAAACAGCTTTAAATAGCTCAACAGATGTTTTATTTAGTGCTATTTGTTCAGATAATGAACTTAATTTAAAAATTTAAGGAGGACTTATGAGGCATTTAATTACTACAAAAGATTTTAACAATGATGAAATCTTGGCTTTATTTAAAGAAGCAAAAGAATTTTTAGATGAAAAACCGCGTACATTTTTAGAAGGAAAAAGTGTTACAACAATTTTCTTTGAAAATTCAACACGCACTCAATCAAGCTTTGAAACAGCCGCAAGAAGACTAGGTGCTAAAGTTTTAAAATTAGATGTTTCAAGAAGTAGTTCAAGCAAAGGCGAAACACTTTTTGATACTGCTGCAAATTTAGACGCAATGGCGCCAAGTGCTATTGTAGTTAGACACAAAAACTCAGGCGTGCCTCATACTTTAGCAAATTACACTCATTGTCCTATAGTTAATGGAGGCGATGGTAAACACGCTCATCCTACCCAAGCTTTACTTGATCTTTTTACTATAATGGAGCATTTTAACTATAATGTAAAAGGTAAAAAAATAGCCATAGTAGGAGATATTAAAAACTCACGCGTTGCTGCTTCAAATTTAGAATTATTACCTCGCTTTGGTATTAATATCACCCTAGTAGCCCCACCTCATTTTATGCCAAATTATCCCATTAAAAAAACAAATAAGCTAAAAGAAGTCATTGATGATGTTGATATTATCATGAGTCTTAGAACACAAACTGAAAGACACAATATTCCAACCTATGTATCGCTTAAAGATTATGCAAATGATTTTTGTATTAGTAAAGATTTAATAAAAGATAAAAATCTCATTATCCTACATCCTGGCCCTGTGCATAGAAATATCGATATTAGTAATGAAGTAATGGCTGATAAAAGATGCAAAGTTTTAACTCAAGTTAAAAATGGCGTTGCCATTAGAATGGCTGTATTAAAAAAACTCATTTTAGAAAGCTAAAACCATGCAAAATTGGAACTTAAGTACATTATTTAAAGATGAGCAAGAATTAAATCTTTTTTTGCAAAAAACCCAAGATGAAGCTTGTGAATTTAAAAAACAATATGAAAATAATCTTCATAGTTTAAGCAATGAACAATTTTTACAGGCTTTAAAAAATTATGAAGAATTAATCTTAAAGCTTTCCCACATACTAACCTATGTGTATTTAAATTTTGCTCAAGATACCACCAAGGGTGCTTTTTATGCAAAATATGAAAATTTAAGTAAAAAAATAGAAGAAAATCTTTTATTTTTTGAGCTTGAATTTTGCGAGTTAAAAGAAGAAAAAAGTAAAACTTTCATCACATTTTGCAAAGATTATGAGTTTTATTTAAATAATCTTATCAAACACAAAAAACACAATCTTTCTAAAAAAGAAGAAAGAGTTATCTTGGCTCTATCAAGTACAGGCTCAAATGCATTTGCAAGATTATTTGATGAAACCTTTAGTGCTTTAAAATTTAATTTTGAAGGGCAAAAACTAAGCGAGGAAGAAATTCTAAGCAAGCTTTATGATAAAGATAGAAGCATTAGAAAAAAAGCTTCAAAATGCTTTAGTAAAACCTTAAAAAAACAAAACAAACTTTTAGTATATATTTTCAATATGATTAAAAGCGAACTTGCTAGTATTTGTGAGTTAAGATTCTATGAAAATCCTGAAACCCCAAGACATATAAGAAATCAAATTTCTAAAAAAAGTGTTGATGCACTTATTAGCGCTAGTGAGAATAGCTTTGATATTGTTTCTAAATTTTACAATACAAAGAAAAAAATTCTAGGATATAAAAAGCTAAAAGATTACGATCGTTATGCACCTATTGGAAAGGAAATGCAAGTTGATTTTGACCAGGGAAGGGATATAGTTTTAAAAGCCTTTGAAAAATTTTCTAAAGATTTTTATATGATAGCAAAAGAAGCTTTTGAGAATAATTGGATTGATGTTTATCCTAAAGAATTTAAACAAAGCGGTGCTTTTTCTCACTCAAGCACGCCACTAAGCCATCCTTTCATACTTTTAAACTATACCAACCAAAGACGCGATCTTTTCACTCTAGCACATGAGCTAGGCCACACTATACATCAAAAACTTTCTTATAAAGTAAGTTTTTTAAATCAAGATACGCCACTAACTACAGCAGAAACTGCTTCAGTGTTTGCAGAAATGTTGATTTTTGATTATATTAAAGAAAATTTAGACAAAGAAGAGCTTTTATCTTTATATGCGGCAAAGATTGAAGATATTTTTGCTACTCTTTATAGACAGATTAATTTTACTACTTTTGAACGCAGATTTCATGCTAAAAAAGAAGAACTAAGTGCTCAAGAACTAAGTGAAATTTGGCTTGAAGAATCAAGAAAAATGTTTCAAGATAGCGTAGTTTTAACCAAAAATTATAACCTTTGGTATTCTTATATACCACATTTTATACACTCTCCATTTTACTGCTATGCTTATGCTTATGCACAACTTTTAGTTTTAGCACTCTATGGTCTATATAAAAGTGGCAAATGTCCTGATTTTACTTCAATTTATATTGATTTTTTAAGTAGTGGGGGAAGTAAAAGCCCAAAAGAACTTGTAGCTATGTTTGGCTTTGATATAGAAAGTGATGAGTTTTGGAATATAGGCTTAGAGCAAGTTAGAATACTAGTAGATGAATTTTTAAGGCTAAGCAATGATTGATAAAATTTTAAATAATAAAAATTTTATAAGTTTAATGCAAAAAAGCATTTATGAATGTTTGCAAATTTTAATCCAAGAAGATATTGAGTTTAATATCATTGTAAATACTAAATTTGTTACACTCGAACCTCCTTTACCATCAGAATTAGATGTAGTGAGTAAAAATCCTTATTGTCTTTTTGCACTTGGTGGTTATACTTTTAAATCCATAGTTTTAACAAATGAGCATATAGAATTTCACGCAGGTTTTGGGCCTGATGATTTTGCAACCTTTGTGAAAGTGGATTTAGGGGCAATTACTCAAATTCAAGTTGAAGATAATATCATTTTTGTTAATTTTTCAAACTATTTCAAAAAGCAAAATGATCAAAAATTAAAAGAAAAATCTATGAATGCTTTTTTAAATAATCCCAACAATAAAGATTTATTTAAAAAATGAGTTTTTTTGAAGGTTTAAATGATAGCCAAAAAGAAGCCATCATGCATATTGATGGAGCTATGCTGATACTAGCAGGTGCAGGTAGCGGAAAGACTAAAACCATTACCACTAGGCTTGCCTATTTAATCGATCATATAGGCATTCCTGCGCAAAATACCCTCACACTAACCTTTACAAATAAAGCTGCCAATGTAATGAAAACAAGAGCCTTAGCACTTTTACAAGATCAAAATTTACACAATCCCCTTTTATGTACTTTTCATAAATTTGGCTTGTTATTTTTAAGACTTTATAGCGAAAGAATTAATAGAGCAAATAATTTTGTCATTATTGATACAGATGATAAAAAGAAAATACTAAAAGATTTAGCTAGCGAAAATTTGCAAAGCTCTTTAGCAAGCATAGGTGCTTATATTTCAAATTTTAAAAATCAAAGCAAAAGCGCTCAAGAAATACGCAAAGAATTAGAATTTTTAAAAGATGAAAAAAACAAAAATTACGAAGAAATCATTCATTTATATGAACAATATGAGCATTTTTTAATCCAAAATAATTTCATGGATTTTGATGATTTACTCATGCTAACTAATAAAATTTTAGAAGATGAACAATTTGCAAAAGAGCAAAGTCAAAAATATACTTATATAACAGTAGATGAGTATCAAGATACTAATGCCTTACAATATCAAATTCTAAAAAAACTTTGCACGTCTCATGAAAATATTTGTGTGGTGGGTGATGATGATCAAAGTATTTATGGTTGGCGCGGGGCTAAAATAGAAAATATCTTAAATTTCAAAGAACAATTTAACAATGTAAAATTAGTCAAATTAGAACAAAATTATCGCTCAACTAGCGCTATTTTGCAAGCTGCGAATGAACTTATAGAGCATAATAGAAAAAGACTAGGAAAAACTTTAATTTGCACCAAAGATGAGGGCGAAGAAATCACAATTTTACAAAATGATGATGAGAAAATTGAAAGCTTTAAGGTTGCAAGAGAAGTTTCAAAACTTTTAAACTCAGGGATTAATCCTAGTGAAATAGCCATACTTTATAGAGTAAATGCTCTATCTCGTGCTCTTGAAGAAGCTTTTAGTAAAGAAAAAATTCCTTTTAAATTGCTAAGTGGAATTCGTTTTTATGAAAGAGCTGAGATTAAAGATATTATTTCTTATTTAAGATTACTTTCAAATTTAAATGATGATTATTCTTTTAAACGCATTATCAACCGCCCTAAAAGAAATTTTGGTAATGCAAGTTTAGAAAAGCTAGAAAATTATGCCAAAGAAAATCATTTATCTTTATTTGAAAGTCTATGTGCTTTGCAAGGAAATGGATTTTTTAGCAAAAAAACAGACAAAGAATTAGAAAAATTCATACTAAGCATACACAAAATTAAAGAAAAAGATGATTTGCTTGCAATGATTTTAGCCTTAGAAGAAGAATTTAAAATCAAAGAATTTTACAAAGATAACCCAGAGGGTGAAGATAAACTTTTAAACATAGATGAACTTTATGCTAACTTAAAAGATAAAATCACTCATGGAAATTATAATGGCTTAGATGATATTTTAAATGAAATTTCTTTACTTAATGAGCAAGATGGACTTGATAAAGAAAGTATTTGTATTATGAGTATTCATGCAAGTAAAGGACTTGAGTTTGATTATGTTTTTATCATAGGCTTAGAAGAAGGATTTTTCCCACTCACTAGCGAATCAAGCAATATAGAAGAAGAAAGAAGACTTGCTTATGTAGCAATCACTAGAGCCAAGAAAAAACTTTATTTAAGCTATGCTAATTCTAGATTTTATAAAGGAAGTCGCACAAGATTAGAAAAAAGTAGATTTTTTGGCGAGAGCAATGTAATCAAAAAAGAATTAACACTAGATCATCAAAAAAATTGCTACAAAAAAGGCGATTTAATCAAACATAAAATTTTTGGCATAGGCAGAGTCACTGGGGTAAGTAAAATAGGTGCTGAAGAAAAACTCACGATTAATTTTGGAGGCATAGAAAGAATGATAATGTCAAGTTTTGTGGAAAAAGTGATATGAATAAACTTTTTGTAGCTTACAAACCAAGTGGAATGAGTTCTAATGCTTTTTTAGGCAAACTCAAGAAAAAATATAAAAACAAAAAAGCAGGTTTTTCAGGAACACTTGATCCTTTTGCAAAAGGTGTTTTACTCATAGCCTTTGATCAATACACAAAACTTTTTCGCTTTTTTGATAAAAATCCAAAAGTTTACAAAGCAACGCTTTGGCTAGGCGTGCATTCACTAAGCCTTGATAATCAAAATATCAAAGAAATCAATCTTATAAATGCTTTTGATGAGCAAATTTTAGAACAAATTAAAAATGAACTTTTAGGTAAAATCACCTACACCCCACCCGCATTTTGTGCAAAAAAAATAGATGGAGTGCGCTCTTATGAGCTTGCAAAAAGAGGTTTTGAAGTCAATTTAAAGCCCTGCGTTATGGAAATTTTTTATACTAAAATTTTACACTATGACCACCCCTTTTTAACCATAGAAATAGCAGTTAGTGAGGGTTCTTATATACGCTCTTATTGTGAATTATTTGCTAGAAAACTTGGTATCAAAGCCACGCTAAGCTCATTAGAGCGTTTAAGTGAAGGAAGGTTTTTTTATGAAAATGAAAAAGAGTTAAATCCTTTAGCTTATTTAAATCTTAGAAAAAATACGATAAAATACCCCCAAAAATTACACAATGGACAAAAAATATTTTTGGACGATTTGGAAATTCAAGAAGAAGGTAGCTATATTTTAGAAGAAAAAGATTTTTTTTCTATCATTTCTATCCAAGATAATCAAGTGCAATATTATTTAAATAAGGTATTAAAATGTTAATTTTATCAAGAAAAGAAAATGAAAGTATAAAAATCGGAGATGATATAGAAATCAAAGTAGTTCAAACAGGCAAAGGCTATGCTAAAATAGGCATCGAAGCCCCAAAGTCTTTAATGATACTACGTAAAGAGCTTATCGAGCAAGTAAAAAGTGAAAATTTACATGCAATTAGCGATGAAACGATAAAACTTGATGATCTGAGTAAAAAGCTTAAAAAATGAAAGCTTACGCAAAAGCTAATATTTTTTTAAAAATCATAGGAATTAACTCAAGATCATATCATTTATTGCAATCACGCTTTGTTTTACTAAAAGATATTTTTGATGAGTTAAGCTTTAGTGATGAAAAAACCAAAGAAGGGTTTGAAATCACTGGAAATTTCACCCAAGATACCATCATACACAAAGCTTATAAAGAATTAGAAAATTTAGGATTTTCTAATGAATTAAATGAATTTTTTAAAGACAAAAGTTTAAAGCTTACCAAAAACATTCCCATAGGTGGAGGTCTTGGAGGAAGTAGCACTGATGCGGTGACATTTTTGCTTATGATCAACGAAGCTTTAAATTTAAAACTCAACCAACAACAACAACTTAAACAAATCTGCCAAAAACTTGGATCTGATTTAATCTTTTTTTTAAGTGGATATGATAGTGCAAATGTTAGCGGGTGTGGCGAGATTGTAGAATATTTTGAAGATGATTTTGCCCAACTTGATTTTACTTTTCCAGCTATTGAATGCTCAAGCGCAAAAGTATATAAAACATTTGATGAAAGCTCATATGATTTAACAGCGAATTTAAATTTAGCCAAAACACTTAAAACACTTAAAACAAGTGAAATTTTAGAGTATAAAAATACTGATTTAAACGACTTATTTGCTCCTTGTGTAAAAATTTATCCTAAAATGCAAACTTTTCTTGATGAGGCTTATTTTTTAAGTGGAAGTGGAAGTGGAATTTTTAAGGCTAAATGATGAAAAAAACTATAGTAAAAAACAAAAAAGCTTTTTTTGATTATGAAATTTTGGAAAAATTTGAAGCAGGTATTGTTTTAAAAGGTTCTGAAGTGGTAGCATTAAGAGCTAGTAGAGCAAATTTAAAAGACTCTTTTGTGCGTATTATCAAAGGTGAAATTTTCTTACTTAATGCTCATATTTCTCATCTTAGTACTACACATTCTTTTTATAAGCATGATGAAAAAGGCGCACGAAAACTTTTAATGCATAAAAAGCAAATCGATAGGCTTTTTGGTAAAATTAGTACTCAAGGCTTTACTATAGTGCCATTAGAACTTTATTTTAATGAAAAAAATAAAGCAAAGGTCTTAATAGCCTTAGCTAAAGGAAAAAACTTACACGATAAAAGAGAAAGTTTAAAGAAAAAACAAGCAGATCTTGAAGCAAGAGCTGCTATGAAAAATCATTATTAAAAAAGGATTTTGATGAAAAAATTTGCTTATTTATTTTTTACATTTGCTTTTGCATTTTTAATAAATGCTTGCTCAAGTGAAGAAAAAATCGAAAATGAATTTGCATTTGCTGAGTATAAAATGGGCGATGAAATTCTTTTAAAAAGTGTCAATGGTGGTGAAAAAACCTTAGTAAGAACACAAAATGGTTTTGTGGTAAAGGGCGAAGAGAATAAAATTTTAATGTTTGATTTTTTTGGAACCTTTTGCACACCTTGCCAAGAAGAAGCTACCCATCTAACAAGCTTATGGCAAAAAAATACCGATAATTTTATCATCATAGGGCTTAGTCATTTTGAAAATGTAAGTGATCAAGCTGTGAAAGATTTTGCTATTAAATATGGGGCATATTATTTTTTAAGCAATTCTAAAGAAAATGATAGAATTGTTGCACAAGCCTTAAAAGATATTAATTACCAAAGCATGGAACAACTTCCTTTTAAAGTAGTTTTAAAAGATGGTATTTATCAAGATTTAACAGACTTTTGGAATAAAGACTCAAAAAGTTATGTGAAATATTATCTTGGAAAAGTTTCTACTCAAACTATGCAAGAAGATATTACTAGGATATTAAATGAGTCTAAAAAGTGAAATTTTAGAACAACAAAAACTAGCAGAACCTAAAATGTTTAAGGTTTTGCTTTTAAATGATGATGTTACCACTATGGATTTTGTAATTGAAATTTTAATGAATATTTTTCATCATGATTTTGAAAAAGCAAGCGCAATTATGCTTGAAATTCATCATCAAGGAAGTGGAGTTTGTGGTGTATATACAGAAGAGATTGCACTAAGTAAAAAACAACAAGTTGACACGGCAGCAAAAAACAATGATTTTCCACTCCAAACAAGGATAGAAGAACAATGAAATATAAAGAATTAATTGACTCATTTATACCAAATGCAAGACATTTAAGCTTTATCAATCATCATGAATTTATCACTTGCGAACATTTGCTTTTTGCTTTAGTTAAGCTTAGCAATGATTTTAAAAATCTACTTGAAGAAATTGGGGATGGTGATTTACAAGGCTTTGAAAATGAGTTAAAAAACTACTTAGCTAAAAATAACGAAATTTTAAAAAAAGAAATAGAACCTATTTTTTCTGTGATCTTGGAAAATATATTACACAAGCTAAATGCAAAAAATCAAACAAGTGTGATTGATTTTATCATCGCACTTTGCAAAGAAGAAAAAGCTTATTCTTATAATATTTTAAAAAAACACCTAATAGAAGAAGAAAAAATAAAAGAATTATTACAAAATGCTGAATTTGAAAATTTAAAAACCCATACTATAGAGCTAGTTGAGCTTGCAAAAAAAGGCAAAATAGATCCTGTTATAGGTAGGAAATTTGAACTTGAAAGAATGATGCAAATTCTAAGCCGTCGCAAGAAAAATAACCCTATTTTAGTTGGCGAGCCAGGTGTTGGTAAAAGTGCCATTATAGATGGACTAGCGCTAGCTATAGCTGAAGAAAAAGTGCCAAAACATTTAAAAAACTCAAAAATTTATAGTCTTGATATGGCAAGCTTGCTTTCAGGGACAAAATACAGAGGTGATTTTGAAAAAAGATTAAAAGATATCATTAAAGAATTAGAAAATATCCCTAATGCTATTTTATTTATAGATGAAATTCACACCATAGTAGGAACTGGCGCAAGCAATGAAAGCCATGCAGATATGTCAAATTTATTAAAACCTGCACTAAGTAATGGCAACATTAAATGCATAGGAGCAACTACTTTTATAGAATACAAAAACACCTTCGATAAAAACAAAGCTCTTAGTAGAAGATTTGCAAAAATTGATATAGATGAACCAAGCGAAGAAGAATGTTTTTTGATCTTACAAGGCTTAAAAAGTAAATACGAAAATTTTCACAAAATCAAAATCAGTGATGAAATTTTACAAACAAGTATAAAACTAGCAAAACAATTTTTACATGATAAATTTTTACCAGATAGCGCGATTGATTTAATCGATGAGCTTGGTGCAAGCTTTGCTTTAGAAGATAAAAAAAGTAAAAAAATAGTAAAAATAAAAGACTTAGAAAATACTTTAGCAAGAATGACACATTCTCATAAAATTTATGAAAGCGATCAAGGTAAAATTCTTAAGAACTTAGAGCATGATTTAAAACAAAACATTTTTGGACAAGATGAAGCTATCAAGGCTTTATGCTCTACCTTAAAACAAAGCTATGCAGGATTAAAAGGTAAAAATACCCCAAAAGGCGTGTTTTTATTTACCGGTTCAAGCGGGGTTGGCAAAACCGAACTTGCCAAAAATTTAGCACAAATTTTAAACCTTAATCTTGAAAGATTTGACATGAGTGAATATTCACAAAAACATGATGTGAGCAAACTCATAGGAACTTCAGCAGGTTATGTGGGCTATGAAGATGGTGGCTTGCTTAGCAATAGTATTAGAAAAAATCCTTTTAGTGTGGTTTTATTTGATGAGATAGAAAAGGCTCATCCTGATTTAACTAACACTTTTTTGCAAATTTTTGATAATGCGAGCTTGACAGATAATAGTGGATTAAAAGCTGATTTTAAAAATACTATTATCATTATGACTTCAAATTTAGGCTTAAAAGAAAGTAATGAGCTTGGTTTTTTAAGCAGTGATAAAGAAAAAAGTAATAAAGCCATAAAAGATTTTTTTGCGCCTGAGTTTATCAACCGTATTGATAAAATCATTCATTTTAATGACTTAAATCAAGAAATTTTAGAACAAATCGTCCAAAAAGAGCTAGATTTAATGGCGAAAAATTTAAATAATATCACCATAGAAGCTGATAAAAAAGTAAAAGAATTTCTTGCTAAAAAAACCAATAATAAAGAATTTGGAGTCAGATTATTAAAACGCATTATTGCCGAAGAATTAGGCGAGAGATTAAGTGATGAAATTTTGTTTGGAAAATTAAAAAATGGTGGTAAATTAAAACTCAAACTTTCCAAAAATGAAAAAATTGAATTTGTATTCTAAACTTTTAAAAAGCCCTGATGATGCGCCTGTTTTTATTAGTGAAAAACTAGAAGTAGATTTTATACCTCATGCTTATCGTCTAGGGCTTTTTCCATGGACTAGCAATCCTGTTACTTGGTGGTGTCCTTCTCCTAGAATGGTGCTTTTACCTGATGAAGTGCGCATACAAAAAAGCATAAAAAAAGCTTTAAAAACTTATGAAATAAGACTTGATTTTGATTTTAACTCACTTATAAGTCATTGCGCAAAAAGAAAAAAAACTTGGATAAGTCAAGAATTTATACAGGTTTATACAAAGCTTTTTGAGCAAAATTTAGCTCATAGTGTTGAAGTTTATGAAAATGATGTTTTAATCGGCGGTTTATACGGACTTATAATAGGTAAAATATTTTTTGGTGAAAGCATGATAAGCCTTAAAAAAGATGCCTCAAAAGTAGCCCTAATAAGACTTTGTGAGCTTTTAAAACCATATGATTTTTTAATAGATTGTCAAGTGCCTAATGAGCATTTAAAATTTATGGGTGCTAAAGAAATGACAAAAAAAGATTTTTTGAAAACACTAGAAAAAAAAGTTTCACTTGAAAGTGGCTTTAAAAATTTCAAAAATTTACTATAAAAAGATATACTTATAGACAAACAAAATTGCATAAATATTTTGGAATGATTTTTGCTTTTAGTCTATAAAAGCTTTATTTTAAAGGAAAAATATGATAAGCCCTTTTAAGTCAAAAGAACTTATTGTTGATGCTTTAGCAGGAAGAAACCTAAGAAGTCAAATGATTAATTCTAACCTTGCAAATGTTGATACTCCTTTTTATAAAGCAAGAGATATAGAATTTGAAACTGCTTTAGTTAATAGAGCAAATGAAATTTTCAAAAAAAAAGATACTAAAGAGCTTGAATTAGCAAGCACAAATACAAATCATCAAAAACCTTGGAAATTTCCAGACCCTAATAAATCAACTATTTATTTAAGAGATGGGCATTTGGCAAGAAATGATGCAAATACAGTAGATCTTGATGTAGAAACTACTGAAATGAGCAAAAATACTATGATGATTTCTGCTTTAGATGGTGTTTTAAGAAGACAAAGTAATATTTTTTCAACCATCATAGAAACAAGCTCTAAATTAGGCTAGGAGAAAAATAATGGCTTATTTAAGTGATTTTGATATTAGTGGATATGGACTTAGTGCTCAACGCTTTAGAATGAATGTAATTAGCTCAAATATAGCTAATGCTAATACTACTAGAACAGCAGAAGGTGGTCCATATAGAAGAAGAGAAGTGATTTTTAAAGCAACTGATTTTAACGAATTGCTAAACAAGCAAATAGCTAAAGATAATAATTTTTTAGAATATGAAAATCCTTTAAACGATCCTGCTTCGCAAAAAGATGCAAAACCTGCTATAATGAGCGTAGTAGTTGATAAAGTTGTAAGAGATGATAAAGATTTTCGTATGAAATTTGACCCATCTCATCCAGATGCGAATGAACAAGGTTATGTTGCTTATCCAAATATAAATCCTGTTATTGAAATGGCCGATTTGATAGAAGCAACAAGAGCTTATCAAGCTAATGTAAGTGCCTTTACTAGCACCAAAACTATAGCACAAAGTGCGATAGATTTACTAAGAGGTTAATAAATGAACACTATTAATGGTATAAATCAATTTAACAATGTTAATAACAAAAACAATAATAACAACACAAACAACATAGGAGATGAGTTTTCGAGTTTATTAAAAAATTCCATCAACGATCTTAATAAAACTCAAGAAACTGCCGAAGCTGCTATGGTAGACATTGCAACAGGCGAAGTCAAAGACTTACATCAAGCTGCAATTGCGATTAGCAAAGCTGAATCAAGTATGAAATTTATGCTTGAAGTTAGAAATAAGGCTATAAACGCATATAAAGAAATTTCAAGAACCCAAATTTAATATATGCTTTCAAACACCATTAGAAATAGGGTTTCAAAAGTAGCTTTTGCTTTTTGTATGGCTCTGTTTTTTATGGCCTTATTTTTACTTTCTACTTTTTTTCTAACCTCAAAACGCCATATACCAAATACTCAAAAAGAACAATATTTTTCC
The DNA here is from genome assembly GCF_025772425.1 of Campylobacter sp. FU_497. NCBI lineage: Bacteria > Pseudomonadati > Campylobacterota > Epsilonproteobacteria > Campylobacterales > Campylobacteraceae > Campylobacter > Campylobacter sp. FU_497. The sequence continues at coordinate 217,179 of NZ_JAKMSC010000001.1, forward strand.
GCTCTTAGAGGTAATATCATCACAAGCGATAATTTTACCGTAACTTCTAGTAGGCAAATTTATAGAGCTGAAATTGATCTAAGGAGCTTAAATCCCGATAAAAAGGATTTGTTTTTAACTCTTTTTCAAATTTATAGTGGCGCAAGTGATGAACAAATGCAAGATATAAAAAAAAGAATGCTTGCAAAGAAAAAAAGAAGTTATAATTTTATTTTACTCCAAGATATTAACTCAAAAGACGCAAGTTATTTAAAAGAACTAGCTAAAAAACTTTATACTCAAGGTTTTTTTAAATCCTTCACAAATAATAATGGCAGAGTGGAGACAAGAGGGCTTGATATTATAGAACACAAAGAAGATCGTGTATATATGCCAAAAGATTCACTTACTCCAATCATAGGCTACACAAGAACCTATATGGATGAGCAAAGTGAAATTTTTAAAAATGTCGGCATAAAAGGTTTGGAAAAATACTATAATGAATGTTTAAATCCTTTGCAAAATGCTAAAATTCAAGGTTTAAGAGATATAGGTGGTAATATCATCTTGAATTTGCATTCTTATGAACAACGCAAAATAGATGGTTGTAATTTATACTTAAATATTTCCTTAAAACTTCAAAAAGGTTTAGAAAAAGCTATCGATAAAAGAAATGAAGATCTAAAAGCCAATGAAATTATAGTTGCCATCATGGAAAGCAAAAGCGGAAAAATTCTAGCACTTGCTAGCTCAAGAAGATATGATCCGCAAAATCGCGGAAAAGATCTATCTGTGCTCAATGCAAGTGCCATAGAATATGGCTATGAAGCAGGATCTGTTATAAAACCTTTTATATTTACCACTGCATTAATGCTTGATAAAATCAAAGTTGATGAAATCATTGATACTCAAGGTGGACAATACAAACTTGGTCGTTTTACCATACGCGATGATCACAAAAAAAATAAAATGAACATGGAAGAAGTTATTACTTACTCTTCAAATGTCGGTATGATTAAAATTGCCCAAAGATTAAGTAATCTTGAAATCATCTCAGGACTTAGAATTTTTCGTTTTGGAGAAAAAAGCGGTATTGATCTTCCTTATGAGCAAAAAGGAGAAATACCAAATCCAAAAAGATTAAGAGAAGTTGAAAAATCTGTATTAAGTTATGGTTATGGCTTGAAAACAACTTTTATACAACTTTTAGCTGCTTATAATGTATTTAACAATGATGGAATTTACATCACCCCACAAATTGCAAATAAAATTTATCAAGATGGGCGTTTAATAAAACTTGATGATGAAGTTAAGAAAGAAAAAATTCTTTCAAGCAAAGCTGCCAAAGAAATGCAACAAATTTTAATCAATGTTATAGAAAAAGGAACCGGTAAAAAAGCACGAACTCAAGGTATCATTATAGGTGGAAAAACGGGTACAGCTAGGATTGCTGAAAGAAAAGGCTATACTTCAAATCGCTATAATGCCTCGTTTTTTGGCTTTGCAAATGATGAGAAAAATACCTATACCATTGGAGTTTTAGTAAGACATCCTACCAAAGCTTATAGTTATTATGCCGCACAAAGTGCTTTACCTATGTTTAAAGATACAGTAAATCTTATGATAAAAGAAAGTTATTTAAAGCCTATAGAAAACAAAACGATAAAAAACTAATCCAAACTAACTTTAAAATTTAGAGTTTTATTTGACTCTAAACTAAACAATTTAAAATAAACTCTATAAACTCATTACTATCATTAGGGCAAGCAATAAGTTCATAATCACTTTTTGCTAAGTGTCTATACTCAACTCCAAGTTCAAAAATAGTTTCAGAGCAATCTATACAAAAAGATATAGGATAAATCAAAGCTTTTTGATTTAAATTTGCTAAAATATTACTTGTATTTGGTTCAAGCCATTTAACTGGACCTAGTTTTGATTGATAGGATAAAATGATTTGATCAAATTTATTTTTAAGTTTTCCTTTTAAAATATCCACGTGCTCTTGCACATGTTTTTCATATAAATCACCTTTTTTAATCACCGAAAGCGGTAAAGAATGGGCAGAAAAAATCAAAGTTTTATAATCACATTCTTTCTTTTTTTCTAAAATATGCTTTATAATCATTTCATTATAAAGCTCATCTTTATAAAAAACATCAATGATTTTTACATTAGCTTGATTTTGGATATTTCTTAGCTCATTTTGCACCACTTCTAAAGAACTAGTTACAGTGGTTTTAGAATGATGAGGATATAAAGGAAATAAAATGATTTCATCATTTTTTTGAAAATCATATTTTGAAAAAACATCATTTGCAAAGGGTGGCACATAAAGACTAATAAAATCAAAGCTATATTCACTAGTTTTAGAATTTAATCTATCACATAAACTTTGCGTGATTTGAGTAAGCGGGGATTTTCCACCCATTTTTTCATAGTTTTGCTTCATAGCTTTTAGTCTTGATTTTCTTATCATAAAGGCTACAAATTTTCTTAAAAAAACATTTTTTATCCCTAAAATATAAGGATCATTAAACATATTTTTTAAAAAAACTTCACATTCATCAAGCTTATTAACCCCACCCATATTTAAAAAAAATACATATTTCACTATCAAACACCTTCTAAAATTTCTTGCACTCTCAAAGCATCTTTAATACTAGCTAAATTTTTATAAATTCCATTTTGCAAAAGCTCAAAAAAGGCTTCATGCTCAGCATATAAAGGAGAATTTTCATATAAATTTGGAATTTTTTGCATATTGATGAAAAGTTCAAAATTTTTAAGATCAAGCTCATAAGTATATTTTTTACCTAAAAGTGTGATTTTTCTTATAATGCATTGTCCATTCCAGCTATCATGAATGCTTGCTAAAATATTTTCTAATTTTAAGCTTATCATTACCTCATCTTCGAATTTATTATGATGAAAACTTTTATAAATATTTGCTTTTAAAATTTGCTCTTGACTTAAAAATCTAACTAAGTCAATATCATGCACACCAAGATCACTTAAAACACCTACATCGTTTATTCTTTGTGGATAAGGAGAAATTCTTTGTATGTTAATACTTATAATCTCATCTTCTAAAAGTTTTTCTTTTAAAGTTAAAATAGCCGGATTAAATCTCTCGCAAAAACCCACCCCTACTCTAACTTTATTTTCTCTAGCTTTTTGCTCTAAGATTAAAATTTCATCAACATTTAACGCCAAAGGTTTTTCTATCAAAACTTTTTTTATTTTAGGAAAAACTTTTAAAGCTATATCTAAATGCGTATGAGTAGGCGTAGCAATGATAACACCATCAAGATTTTGCGCCAAAAAATCATCAAAATTTTTATGAAAAAAGTGTTTAAATTCATCTTTACAAAAAGGGTCATAAAGATGAATTTCTTTTACTTTTAAATTACGCTCAAGTTCTCTTAAATGGTTTTTACCCATTTTACCAAGGCCTATAAGCCCTATTTTCATTTAAAAGCCTCTATCACTCTAGCTTGGTGCTCTTCTTTTAAAAATGCACTCATAGGTAAAGATAAAATTTCATCACTTAAAAGTTCTGTATTTGGTAAATCTCCCTTTTTATAAGCAAGATAATCAAAAGCTTCTTGTAAATGAAGCCCTAAAGGATAATGCACCGCAGTAGGTATACCTTGCTCTTGTAATTTTTGCATGAAATTTTCTCTATTTTTTACACGCACGCTATATTGAGCCTGGGCACTCATAAAACCATCTTTCCTTGGCGGTAAAATACAATTTTTTAAATTTTCATCATAAATTTTTGCTATTGCTTCTCTTTTTTTAATCTCTTCATCTAAGTATTTTAATTTCACATTTAAAATAGCTGCTTGGATGGTATCAAGCCTTCCATTAATACCGATGTATTTATGCTTATATCTTTGCACTTGTCCATGATTTAAATAAATTTTTATTTTTTGCGCTAATTCATTATCTTGGGTAAAAATCGCCCCGCCATCTCCATAAGCACCTAAAGGCTTAGATGGAAAAAAGCTTGTGCAAGATATATCAGCTATAGCACATGATTTTATGCCTTTTTGACTAGCTCCAAAACTTTGCGCGCTATCTTCTATCAAAGCAATATTTTGACTTTTACAAAGATCTTTTAGAGTAAACATATCAGGCATAAGCCCAAAAATACTCACAGCAATTACAGCTTTAGTTTTAGGTGTGATAGCACTTTGAACTTTTTCTAAACTAAGATTATAATCTTTAAAATCAATATCTACAAAAACAGGTTTAGCACCGATTAGAGCAACCATTTCAGCTGTAGCTATAAAGGTAAAACTTGGCACTATTACCTCATCATCTCTACCCACGCCCAAAGCCATCAAGGCTAAAAATAACGCACTTGTGCCACTTGAACAACCTATTGCGTGTTTAATACCTACATATTTAGCTAAATTATTTTCAAATTCTTCTAATTTTGTACCACCTATAAAAGAAGTGCTTTGTAAAACTTCACTAATAGCCTCATCGATTTCATTTTTATAAGCATTATATTGAGCATTTAAGTCTATAAAAGGAATTTTCATTGTATTACCTTAGTAAATTTAAAATCATGATTATAAGATAGTTTTACTTAATTTAAAGTATTTTTGGTATTATTTTAAGTAAAAAACTAGCTAGGAAAATCTATGGATATAAGAAAAGAATATTTAGAATTTTTTAAATCAAAAGGACACGAAATCACTCCTTCAAGCCCTTTGGTGCCTGATGATACAACTTTACTTTTTACTAATGCAGGTATGGTACCTTTTAAAAGCATATTTACCGGAGAAGTACCACGCCCTAATCCTCCGCGTAAAACAAGCTGTCAAACTTGTATAAGAGCCGGTGGAAAACATAATGACTTAGACAATGTAGGCTATACGGCAAGACATCATACTTTCTTTGAAATGCTTGGGAATTTTAGTTTTGGAGATTATTTTAAAGAACAAGCCATTGCTTATGCTTGGGAATTCGTAACTGAAGTTTTAAAATTACCTAAAGAAAAATTATATGTAACCGTTCATGAAAGTGATGATGAAGCATATGAGCTTTGGCAAAAGCATATAGAAAAAGAAAGAATTTATAAATTTGGCGATAAAGATAATTTCTGGCAAATGGGCGATACTGGACCATGCGGGCCTTGTAGTGAAATTTTTTATGATCAAGGCGCTGAGCATTTTAATTCTAGTGAAGATTATATGGGTGGAGATGGAGATAGGTTCTTAGAAATTTGGAACCTAGTTTTTATGCAGTATGAAAGAAGTGCAGATGGAACGCTTACTCCATTACCAAAACCAAGTATTGATACAGGCATGGGGCTTGAAAGAGTTAGTGCTATAAAAGAAGGAAAATTTAGTAATTTTGATAGTTCTTTGTTTATGCCTATTATTGAGAGTATTGCAAAACTTTGCGGTAAAACTTATACTTATGAAAGTGGGGCTAGCTATAGAGTAATTGCTGATCATATTAGATCAAGTGTATTTTTACTTGCTCAAGGAGTTGGGTTTGATAAAGAAGGCAGGGGCTATGTTTTAAGAAGAATTATGCGTCGTGCCTTAAGACATGGATATTTGTTAGGTCTTAAAAGAGCTTTTATGTATGAGCTTGTAGATGTAGTTTGTGAGTTAATGGGTGGGCATTATACTTACTTAAATGAAAAAAAAGAATTTATTAAAGAACAAATCAAACTAGAAGAAGAAAGATTTTTAAGCACTATTGAAAATGGTATAGAAATTTTTAACGAAGAACTTAAAAAAACTAAAGATATTTTTAGTGGTAAAGTAGCTTTTAAACTTTATGATACTTATGGTTTTCCGCTTGATTTAACCCAAGATATGCTAAGAGAAAAAAATCTTAGTATAGATGAGGCTAAATTTAATGAGCTTATGCAAGAACAAAAAGATAGAGCTAAGGCTTCTTGGAAAGGAAGTGGGGATAAAGCAATTAGCGGGGACTTTAAAGTTTTATTAGAAAAATTTGGTAAAAATACTTTTAGTGGTTATGAAAATTATGAAGAAAAAACTAAAATCATAGCTATTTTAGATGAAAATTTTAAAATCACAACCGAAGCTAAGGCAGGAGATATAGTATGGTTAATGCTTGAAAAAACTCCATTTTACGCAACAAGCGGAGGACAAAGTGCTGATATAGGCTTTATCAATGAAAATGAGGTTTTAGATACACAAAAATTCTTTGATATTAATCTTAGTCAAGTGAAATTAAAACAAGATCTTAAAACAAATGATGAAGTGTTAGCTTGCATAGATACTAAAAAAAGAGAACAAATCGCAAGACATCATAGTGCGACACATTTACTGCACCATGCTTTAAGAGAAATTCTTGGCTCACACATTAGCCAAGCAGGCTCTTTGGTAGAACATAATAAATTAAGATTTGATTTTACTCATCCAAAAGCTCTAAATAAAGAAGAATTAAAGCAAATAGAAGCTTTGGTAAATACCTACATCATGCAAGCAAATGAAGCTAAAATTGAAATTTTAGCTTTAGATGAAGCTAAAAAAAGTGGTGCTATAGCTTTATTTAGTGAAAAATATCAAGAAAAAGTAAGAGTTTTAACCCTAGGAGCTAGTAAAGAACTTTGTGGCGGTACCCATGTGAAAAATAGCTCTGAAATAGGAAGTTTTTACATCATCAAAGAAAGTGGTGTTAGTGCTGGGGTTAGAAGGATAGAAGCAGTGGTAAGCAAAGCTGCACTTGATTATGTTAGTGAAAATTTAAAAGAACTAAACCAAGCCAAAGAAGAGTTAAAAACTCATGATATTTTAAGCTATGTGGCAAAATTAAAAAATGAAATAGCTAGTTTAAAAAATGAACTAAAAAATTCAAACAAAGCAGAATTAAACTCTAAAGAACTAAATGGCATTCAATATTGTGTGCAAAAAATAGATAGTGGCGATATAAAAACCATGATAGATGAGTTTAAAAACAAATTTAACAAAGCTGTGATTTTACTTTTACAAGAAAAAGAAGGCAAAATCATCATCGCAGCAGGTGTTAAAGACGCTTCATTAAAAGCTGGTGTTTTAGTAAAAGAAGTTGCTCAAATACTTGGTGGAAACGGTGGCGGTAGAGATGATTTTGCAACAGCTGGTGGTAAAGATACAAATAAAATAGAACAAGCACTTGATCATGCTAGAAAAATCATAGAAGAAAGTCTTGCTTAATGCTTTATCTAGCTTCAAGTTCGCCTTCACGCGTTGCTTTGCTAAAAGAAGCAAATATCGCTTTTGAGCAAATTATTATCGATTACGATGAGAGCTTGGTAAAAAAAGATAGTCCAAGCTCTTATGTGCAAAAAATTGTTTTAGAAAAAGAAAGGCAGTTTTGTACAAAATATCCTGACTTAAAAAATGTTTTATTTGCTGATAGTATAGTTTGTGCTCAAAATATCATTCTAACTAAAGCTAAAAGTGATAACGAGGCTTTTAATATGCTCAATTTGCAAAGTGGTAAAAGCATTAGCGTTTTAAGTGCAATGATTTTAGTTTTAGAAGATAAAAAGATTTTTAATCTTAGCAAGTGTGATTTGATTTTGGATAAATTTGATTTAAAAGACATGCAAGAATACGTTGAATCAAAACTTTATCAAGGCAAAGCCGGAGCTGTGATGTGCGAGGGGTTTCATAAAAAATACATTAAAAAAATCATAGGCCATCAAAGTACAGCACTAGGACTTAACATAGAACTTTTGAAAGCATTTTTATGATAAAAATTTTAAAAATATTTCTTTCTTTTTGTATAGTGTGTGCGGTTGGAGTTTTTATATTTATTGCATATTTACTTTCTGATTCTGATTTAAATCAATACACTTTTAAAGATTATAAACCACCTCTTACAACACAAATTTTTGATAAAAATGGAAAATTAGTTGCAAATGTTTTCGAGCAACACCGCTTTTATGCTCCTTATGAAGAACTTCCACCAAGACTTATAGAGGCTTTGGTAGCCATTGAAGATACTAGCTTTTTTGAACATGGTGGGGTTAATATAGATGCGATTTTTAGAGCAGCTATTAAAATCATAAGAAGCGGTGGAAAAACTATGGAAGGAGCTTCCACTCTTACACAACAATTCATAAAAAACACAGAATTAACCCCTGAACGTACATTAAATAGAAAGCTAAAAGAAGCTTTGCTTGCATATAAGATAGAAAGCACTTTAACTAAAGAGCAAATTTTAGAAAGATATTTAAATTTCATATTCTTTGGACATGGATATTATGGAGTAAAAACTGCTGCACTTGGGTATTTTAGAAAAAATTTAGATGAGCTTAGCTTAAAGGAAATTGCCATTTTAGTAGGTATGCCAAAGGCTCCAAGTACTTATGATCCTACTAGACATTTAGATCTTTCTTTAGCTAGAGCAAATAGCGTAGTACAAAGAATGTATAATCTTGGTTGGATTTCTAAAGAAGAGTATGAAAATGCCTTAAAAGAAATTCCAAAAGTATATGATGATACTTTAACACAAAATGCAGCTCCTTATGTGACTCAAGAAGTTTTAAAACAACTAAGCGGGATTAAAGACTTAAAAAGTGGTGGCTATAAAATAGAGCTTGCTATCGATCTTGATGTACAAAATATTGCAAGAGAGGCTTTAAAATTTGGCTATGATGAAATAGTTAAAAGAGATAAAGATGCAAATTTAAGCACACTTAATGGAGCTATGATAGTAGCAAATCATCAAAATGGAGATATTTTAGCCTTAGTAGGTGGGGTAAATTATGCAAAAAGTAATTTTAACCGTGCTACTCAAAGCCTAAGACAGCCTGGAAGTTCTTTTAAGCCTTTTTTATACCAAATTGCTATTGACATGGGCTATTCTCCTATGAGTAAGGTTGCTGATATTTCAAGAATTTTTGAAAGTACCAAAGAAGATGAGAAAGACTGGAAACCTAAAAATTACGGTGGAAAATTTCTAGGACTTATAAGCTTAAAAGAAGCACTAACTGGCTCAAGAAACCTAGCTACCATAAATTTAGCTCTTGCCCTAGGACTTGATGTAATCCATGATAAACTTCAATTTATGGGCTTTGAAAATATACCGGTTGATTTATCTATAGTTTTGGGTAGCTTTGGAATTTCTATTTATGATTATGCTAAACTTTATACAGTATTTGGAAACTACGGCGTGCAAAAAGATTTGATACTCATTAAAAGAGTAATCGATAAAAATGGCAAAATAGTAGTAGAGTTTAACTCTGGAGAAAGAAAAATCAGCGAACCCGAACAAGCCTTTTTAGTTAATGATATGATGCAAAATGTTGTTAAAAAAGGCACTGGACGCAACGCTAGGGTAGAAGGGATCGAAATAGCTGGAAAAACAGGTACTTCAAATAAAAGCATTGATGCGTGGTTTTGTGGTTTGACTCCTGAGATAGAAGCTATCATTTGGTATGGAAATGATGATAATAAACCTATGAAACAAATAGAAGGTGGTGCAAGGACTGCTGCTCCGGTTTTTAAAGAATTTTTAACAAAATACTTAGAACTTTATCCTGATAGCGCTAGAAAATTTATCATTCCAAAAGGGGTTTATCAAGGAATTTATGAAAAACAAAAAGAGTATTACACTAATACTTCTCCATTTCCAAAAAACAACCCCGCTTTATCTGAAAACAGTGAAATAATTTTTTAAAATATTTTTTATAAAATAATAAAAATTATCCTTTCATTTTCCTTTATATGTTTTAATATCATAAAATATATAAAGGATTTTTATGGATATCACAAACGAGCAATTGTACAATAAAAGACGTCACTTTTTAAAGTTAGGTGCTGGAGCTTTGGTTAGTTCAGCCTTAGTTCAATCTGAATTAATGGCATTAAATTTCTTTCCTGATCCTAATAATGAAAAATTAAAACTTAGCGATGAAAAAATTGCAACTAATTATGTTAATTTTTATGAATTTTCTACTGATAAAAAAAGAGCTGTTGAGCTTGCAAAAAATTTCAATACAAAGGGCTGGAAAATAGAAGTTAGTGGGGAAGTTGAAGAGCCTTTGACTTTGACTATGGAAGATTTATTAGCCTTTCCTTTAGAAGAGAGAATTTATAGATTTCGTTGTGTTGAAACTTGGTCTATGGTTGTGCCTTGGGTTGGTTTTGAATTACGCGCTTTGATAGAAAAATGCAAAGTTAAAAGTGAAGCTAAATTTATAAAATTTACTACTCTTTTTGATAAAAATCAATTTGCTGACCAAGCTTCATTTTTCCCAACTCTTGATTATCCTTATGTAGAGGGCTTAAGATTAGATGAAGCTATGCACCCACTAACACTTATGGCTGTAGGAATGTATAAAAAGCCTTTATTAGGACAAAATGGAGCACCAATTCGCCTTGTAGTTCCATGGAAATACGGCTTTAAAAGTATCAAATCTATTGTAAAAATAGAATTTACTAAAGAACAACCTAAAACCACATGGGAGCTAGCCAACCCTAGAGAATATGGATTTTATGCTAATGTTAATCCAAATGTCTCTCACCCAAGATGGTCTCAAGCAAATGAGCGTCCTTTGGGAGATTTTTTCACTAAACCTACACAGATGTTTAATGGCTATGAAAAAGAAGTAGCGCATTTGTATAAAGATATGGATTTAAAGGTTAATTTTTAATGAGCAAAAAAGTTTATAATATCAGTGGATTTTTAGCCTTTGCTTTAAGTATTATTTTTAGTATTTATCAAATCATGCAAGAATTTGATATTGTAAAATCTATATATTTTTATAGTGGTATATTTGGCTTAATCTTTTTTGGATTAAGCCTATTTTTTTCACTTTTAAAGTATAAACACACAAAAGACTACCCTAAATTTTTAGGTTTTTATACATTTTTTTGGGCTTTGATTCACTTTTTAAATTATTTTGCTTTTGGTAAAAATTTAGATTTAATACTTTTTTTCAAAGATACTTTTAGTAAAAATTTAGAATTTAGTGGTTTTGTAAGCTTTTTCATACTCACACTTATGTTTATAAGCTCATTTAAACTTTTTAAAAAATTAAGTAAAATAAGAAAACTTGGATATTTTTGCTTTTTACTAGCAACTTGGCATTATTTTTTATCTGCAAAAATACCACAATTTTCACATTTTTTTGCACTGAGTCTAGCTTTGATTTTTCTACTTATTAAACTATATAAAAATTACAAAAAGAGAAAAAGAGTAACTTTTTTGTAAAAATTTTTTTATTTATAAAATACTTTAAGAATAAAAATATAAATATACTCTTAAAATAAGACTTGATATATCTTATTTTAAGGAAAACTATGCAAAGAAGGGACTTTTTAAACGGAATGGCTTTAACTATACTTGCAGGAATGACTCCTTTGCAAGTATTATATGGTAAAGAGGCCAAAATCGAAGATTTCACTAAAGAATACTACCCACCAAAATGGCTTGGGTTAAGGGGTAGTAATAATGCAAGTTATGAATTTGCACATATGTTAAGAGATGGTGAAAAATTTGACTTTAGTGCTATCAAACCTAAACAAGAATATGATCTAGTTGTGGTTGGAGCTGGAATTAGTGGTTTAGCAGCAGCTTGCTTTTATCAAAATAAATTTGGAAAAAATAAAAAAATTCTTATCCTTGATAATCATGATGATTTTGGTGGACACGCTAGAAGAAATGAGATAGACTTAGAAGATGGCACTATTTTAAGTTATGGTGGTAGTGAAACATTTCAATCACCAAAGGCATTATATTCTAAAGAAGTAGTAGATTTATTATCATCTTTGGGTGTGGATATTGATGAGCTTGCCAAACGTTTTGATGTAAATTTTTATCCTGATTTAGATCTTAGCAGAGGTGTGTATTTTTCTAAGGCTGAATTTGGAGTAGATAAAGTCGTAAGTGGCAACCCTAGAAAAGTAATTTGTGATGATATTCCTGAGGGAAGACATAATGGTAGAAGCATTGAAGCTTTTATAGGTGATTTTCCTCTTAATGAAAAAGATAAAAAAGATTTAATTGCTTTATTTAAAAGCGAAAAAGACTATTTAAAAGGCATGGATAAAAAGCAAAGAGATGAATATGTAGCAAAAACAAGCTATAAAAAATTCTTAGAAGAAAAAGTTAAACTTTCACCACAAGCTATAAAATTCTTTGAAGGTATGACAGATGATTTTTTAGCTTTAGGCATTGATGCTGTTTCTTGTGAAGATGCTAGAGTTTCTTTCTTACCTGGTTTTGACAAGCTTGGTCTTGATCCAATCGAAGGAGAAGCATTAGCTGAAATGGAAGAACCATATATCCATCACTGTGCTGATGGCAATGCTACTGTTGCTAGATTAATGGTTAGAAGATTAATTCCTGATGTGTCTAAAAAAGGTAAAGATATGGATGAGATTACCTTGGCTCATTTTGATTATTCTAAACTTGATCTTGCTAAAAACAAAGTACGTTTAAGATTAAACAGCACTGTTATAAATGTAGAAAATACAAAAGATGGAGCTTTAGTAACTTACATTAATAAAGGCAAAAATTACAGAGTAAAAGCTAAAAAAGTTGTAATGGCAAATTATAATAGTATGATTCCATATATAGTACCAAGCATGCCACAAGATCAAAAAGATGCTTTGAGTAAAAACGTAAAAACATCACTTTTGCACACTAAAGTTATCATAAGCAACTGGGAACCATTTATAAAACTTGGGGTTCATGAAATTTATTCACCAAAAATGCCTTATGCTAGAACTAAACTTGATTATCCTGTGAATATGGGAGGATATCACCACCCAAGAGATCCTAAAAAACCTATTTGCGTTCATATGGTATGCTCACCTTTAGTATTTGCTTCTATGCAAGGAATCGACCTTGAAGGAATGGATGCAAGAGATAGAGCTAGAGTGGGTAGAAATTTATTATTCACTATGAGTTTTGAAGAACATGAAAAAATCGTTCGCGATCAACTTCAAGGTATGTTAGGTTCAGCTGGATTTGACCATGAAAGAGACATTAAAGCTATAGTTGTAAATCGTTGGGGACACTGTTATTCATATACAGAAAACAGTCTGTTTGATGATAGCGAAGAAGCACAAAAAACTATAGAGCTTGCAAGAAAACCTTTTGGTAATATCGTTATAGCAAATTCAGATGCTGATTGGGATGCTTATATGCACGCAGCAATTGATCAAGCATATCGCGCTGTTAATGAACTATAAAATCAAACTCCTTTTTAGGAGTTTGAAGAATCAATCATCGTTTTTGACGCTAATATAAATTAAAGCTAAAAGCATATAAGTTACTAATCTAGTAGCATCAGGCAAGCCATTCCAAGTTTTACTCATCCACATACCAAACCATTCTGCAGCCACTACTTGAAAGCCAAAAAACCAAAGCAAACAACAACAAGTTAAAGCAATAATTCCAAATTTTTTAGCTTCATGAAAAGTTTTTGCATCTGAATTTCTTGCATTAAACATATCCAAAGCACCTTTTAAAGCAGTTAGCATAATAAAAGCTTCAAAACAGATAATAAAAATATAAGCAACATGATGAATAGTAGGATTTGTAATGGCTCTATAAACAATAGCATTACCTAAATAATCAGGTTTAGTATCCATACTCATAACATGCTTTACAAACTGAAAATTTGAATTATAATCAGTTATATTACCAAAAACAACAATAGCCGCTAAAGAGGCAACTGTAAGCAAGATAACCATTTTAGAATATCTTACTATGCTCGTCATAGAAAAACCACAATTGCAATTCATTCTAGCACTCCTTTTTGTTAAATTTATATTAATATATTATAGAAAATATTAAATAAAACTGAAATATCTAACGCAATCTTAAAGAATTTAGTACAACTGTTACCGAACTAAAACACATTGCTAATGCTGCCAAATGCGGACTAAGACTTACAAATGGCACAAAACCTGCTGCAATAGGAATGCACAAAGCATTGTAAATAAAAGCCCAAAAAAGATTAAGTTTGATGATATTTTTGGTTTTTTGAGAAAGCTCAAAACAATAAGTTATTAATGATAAATCATCTTTTATCAAAATCAAATCTCCGCTTTTTTTAGCAAGCTCACTTGCTTTGGAAAAACTTATACTTGCGCTAGCTAAATTTAAAGCAGGAGCATCATTAATACCATCTCCTATAAAAAGAACTTTTTCTTTTTTAATTTTTTCTTTTATAAAATCAAGCTTTTGCTCAGGTTTTAAGTCAGAATAATATTCATCAATATTAAGCTCATTTGCCGTTTTAGTAACACTTTTTTTATTATCACCACTTAAAATAATGCTTTTTATATCCTTTTGTTTTAAATTTGCTATCAAATTTTTTGCTTCGTTTTTAAGTTCATTTTTCAAGCAAACTCCACCAAGACAAATTTTATTTTTTGCAAAATACAAACATATAGGCGCTTGATCTTCAAATTCTTGCAAAAATTGTTTGCTTTTTTGTATATCAACACCATTTTCAAGCATTAATTTCTCATTGCCTATTAAATATTTATCTTCATTTTCCTCATAAAGCAAACCACTGCCCACTAAAACACTTAATTTTCCTTGTAAATTTAAATTTACATTCAATTCTTTAGCAAAAGCTTTTGCGATTGGGTGTGAACTTAAATTTTCAATTTGGGTGAGTTTTTGAAAATCTTCTTGAGTAAGATCATGCTTATAAATACTTAAATCATCTTGGCTTAAAGTACCTGTTTTATCAAAAATAGCAAGCTTTATACTGGATAAATTCTCTAATACCGCTGGATTTTTCACTAAGATAAAATTTCTTGCTCCATTTGCCAAAGCACTAACTATGGCTATAGGAGTTGCTAAACCCAAAGCACAAGGACAAGAGATTAAAAGCGTAGCACAAGCATGTAAAAATGCCGCGTTGATTCCTTCTTTAAAATACCAAAAAACAAACACAAAAAGCGATAAAACAATAATACAAGCTACAAAATAAGCTGAAATCTTATTAGCTAAGTTTGCTAAAGGTGTTTTAACATTGCCTGCTTTAAAAACAAGATCTTTGATTTGCTCTAATGAACTTTCAATCGCCTTTTTACTAGCTTTAATCTTTAAGCTTCCATTAATCAACACACTTCCTGCTAAAATCTCATCATCTTGCTTTTTCAAAAGTGGTAAAAACTCTCCTGTTAAAAAACTCACATCAACCTCAGCTTCACCTGCTATAATCACCCCATCAGCAACAACGCTTTCACCATCTTTTACTAAAATCACATCATTTTCTTTTACAAAAGCACTAGGTATGCTTTTTATACTCCCATCTTCTAAAAGAATATTAGCTTTTTTTATATCTATGTTTTTTAATTTGTTTTGATATTCTAAGGATTTAAATTTAGCCTTTTCTTCTAAGTATTTACCTAATAAAACAAAGCTTATAATCATCGCACCGCCACTAAAATACAAATAACCATCTTTGCTAAATACCTCAAAATACACAAAAAAAGAATATACAAAAGAAGTAAAAGCGCCTAAGGATATCAAGGTATTCATGTCTAAATTTTTATGTCTTAATCCTTTAAGGGCGTGGACAAAAAAACCTTTTCCACAATAAAAAATCACTATCATAGATAAAAGCATTTGAATTAAAGCAGAAACATTTCCTTGAACAAACATTTCAAAATACATCACAATAGAGCTTAAAATTATACTCATGATAAGCTTTGTTTTCATATTTTTAAGCTCTTTAAGTTTAAACTCGTATAAATTTTGCTCTTCTTGCAATATCTCAAAACCCAAAGCTTTGATTTTTTCTTTGATCTTTGCTTCCAAAGATAAATCTTTGAGCAAAAACACTCCACTAGAATTGACATAAGAAACACTTACATCTTCTACTCCATCAATTTTTGCACAAACTTTTTCTATAGCATTAGAGCAATTAACACAAGTCATATTGCCTATTTTTAATTTTAACTCATGCTTCATCTATCTCAAAACCTAAATCTTGCAATTGTTTTTTGAACTCTTCAACTTGCTCTGCTTTTAAATCAATCTCTATGCTTTTTGTTTCAACATTTATTTGCATGGTACCAAATTCATCTTCTAATGAAGCCTTAATTAAATTGACACAACTTTGACAATTAATATTTTTAGTTTTTATAATCATTTATTCTCCTTTTTCTCTGTATTCATATTTATGAGAGTGAAAAATTTTATTTTTTATAAATTTAAAACCCATTTTTTCATAAAGAATTTTTGCATTTATATTTTCATCTTCTACGATTAATGAAAGCTTTTTACCATTTTTCAAAGCTCCATTGAAGGCATATTCAATCAGTTTTTTAGCAATGCCTTTTCCTCTTGCCTTTTCATCCACGCAAATACTATCTAAATAAAACTCATTTTCACATTCTTTTAAAACTTTTTCATTGATTCCTAAAAATTCTAAATGCTCATTTAAAGGCTTATCTAACTCATCTGCCAAAGCCCCATCATAAAAACAAATCGCGCCTAAAATTTCCCTATCTTCTTCATAAACATATATATTTTCATAGCTTAAACGATTATTTTCTTGAGTGAAGAAATTTTCTAAAACCTCTATGGCTTTTTGATGATCATTATAGCCACTAAGTTTATATATAAAATGATCCATTGCCAAAGCAAGCAATTGTATGCATTTTTTAACATCATCTTTCCTAGCTTTTCTGATCACTCTTTTACTCCTTTAAAATCAAATTTAGACTTCTTAGTTTATACTTTTAACTTTAAAACAATATAAGAAAGAGAGAATTTATGGGAAGAGCGTTTGAATATCGCAGAGCCTCTAAAGAAGCAAGATGGGATAAAATGAGCAAACTTTTTCCAAAACTTGCAAAGGCTATACAAGTAGCAGCAAAAGAAGGCGGAGCTGATCCTGATATGAATCCAAAGCTTCGTAGTGCCATAGCTACTGCAAAAGCTAATAATATGCCAAAAGACAATATCGATGCAGCTATTAAAAGAGCAAGTGGAAAAGATAGTGCTGATATTAAAAATATCCACTATGAAGGAAAAGCAGCACATGGAGCTTTAATCATCGTTGAGTGTATGAGTGATAATCCTACACGCACAGTAGCAAATGTAAAAGCTATTTTTAGCAAAAATGGCGGAGAAATTTTACAAAACGGCTCTTTAACTTTTATGTTTTCACACAAAGCTGTTTTTCATCTTGAAAAATATGATGGAGATTTAGAAGAACTTGAGCTTGAACTCATTGATGCAGGACTTGAAGAACTTGAGCAAAATGAAGAGGAATTACTAGTCATAGGTGATTACACTGCTTTTGGTGAGCTTAGTAATGCTATAGAAAAAAAAGGTTTAGTGCTTAAAAAAGCAGGACTTGAATACCTTGCTAACAATCCTGTAAGTTTTAGTGAAGAACAACTTCTTGATATTGAAAAATTGCTTGATAAATTAGAAGATGATGATGATGTGCAAGCAGTTTATACCAACATAGAATAGGAGCAAAAAATGCTTAAAAAAATCGACACAAAAGATGCAAAAAAATACAATTTTGCTATCATTAGCACCGAAAAAGGTGATATGAAATTAGAATTATTTCCCGATGAAGCACCGCAAACTGTGTGTAATTTTACTAATTTAGCCAATGATGGTTTTTATGATGAGCTTGTTTTTCACCGTGTAATTCCAAATTTTGTGATACAAGGTGGTTGTCCTTATGGTATAGGCTCAGGTGGTCCTGGTTATGAGATAGAGTGTGAATGCGACAATCAAAAACACAAGCACTTAAGAGGTAGCTTATCTATGGCTCATGCTGGTAGAGATACAGGTGGATCACAATTTTTTATCTGTCATAGCCCACAACCTCATTTAGATGGAGTACATACTATCTTTGGACAAATCAATCCTGAAGATAAAGAAAGTTTGGAAGTACTAGATAGCATTAGAGCAGGAGATAAAATCAAAACTATCCAAATTTTAGAAAAACTTTAATTTTACATCTCCTTAAAATTGTGCTATGATTTTTTAAGGAGATTAACTATGCATTTTATTTTTATTTGTATTCATCTTATTTGTGCTGTATTTTTTATAGCTTATGTATTTTTTGATGTATGTGTTTATCGCTTTGCTTATAAACACCAAAGTAAAGAAGATTGCGATAAAATCAAAAAAGCCTATACTAAATCAAGTATTATTATCTTTGCTAGTATTTTTATCTTGCTTTTATTGAGTGGATTTTATCTTTTGAGTTTTTATGAAATTAACTCTTTTTGGGATTTTTTTGCAAGTAATTTTGGTATATTTTTATTTATCAAACTTTTATTATTAATAACAATGCTAGTTTTGACTTTTTACTCTTTATTTTTTATAAAAGTTTTAAAAAGAAAAGACCCTTTAAAATCTCACTTGATTGCATTGATTTTATGTATTTTAATAGTCATTTGCGCAAAAGCGATGTTATATTTTTAAAACATTAAAACTAAACTTATATCATTAGCTTAAAAAATAAAGGTTATTTATGCTTGGTGATATTATAGATTTTTTACTCACTCTTGCAAAAGATTGGGGTTATTGGGGGATTATTTTTCTTATGTTTGTAGAAAGTTCCTTTTTTCCTTTTCCTAGCGAAGTAGTGATGATACCTGCTGGATATTTAGCTCATCAAAACGAGCTTAACTTTTGGCTATGTCTATTTTGTGGGACTTTTGGAGCTCTTTTAGGGGCTTTATTAAATTATTATTTATGTTATTTTTTAGGGCGGGAAGTTCTTTTAAAAATATGCAAATATTTTGGAGTTAGTGAAGCAAAATTTGCTCAATTTGAAGCTTTTTTTAATAAACATGGTGAAATATCAACCTTTAGCGGTAGATTAATCCCAGGTTTGCGTCAATACATTTCTTTACCTGCTGGACTTGCGAGAATGAATTTAAAAAAATTTATATTTTATACTAGTTTAGGGGCTGGAATTTGGTGTTTAATCTTACTTATATTAGGTTATATTTTAGGTAAAAATGAAGATTTAATCAAAGAATATCTGCATTTTGTTATTGTAGCTTGTATTGTTTTTGCTGCTATGATTGTAGCTATTTATATCTATATTCAAAAAAGAAAAAAACACCTTAAAAATTTCTAATTTTAAACACCTAGTTTAATTAGCTAGGTGTTTTATAATTTTCTTTGATTTAATATATATTTTTCTAAAAACCTTTAAATTTATATGATTTTATATTTGATTTTTGATAAAATCTTATAAAAACTATTTCAAAGAAAAATATTATGCAAAAACCATCAATTCAAAATTTAACGGATTTTTTAATCGAATACATTAGTGTTTTTTTAAGCGCTGGAACTTACACAGCAAGAGTGGCAAGGTGCGTTGGAAGGATAGCTAATGCATATGGTTATGAGATTAACATGAATTTTTTCTTTCATCATACCACACTAAATATTTTTGATAAAGATGATAATTCCATACAAAGAACCTATATCATACCCAATAAACACAATCACATTAATTTTAAACTTATATTAGCACTTAGCGCATTAAGCTGGCAAATTCATGATCATAAATACAACCTAGAAGAAGCTAAATTTTCTCTTTTAAAACTCAAACAAAGCAAAAGAAATCCTTTTTTAGCGCATTTATTTTTAGTTTCAGTGGCAAACTCAGCATTTTGCAAATTATTTGGGGGAGATTTTTACGGCTGTTTATTTGTATTTTTAGCTACTTTAGTAGGTTTTAGCTTAAGGGTTTTACTCACTAGAATAAAAATTGATTTAAGAATTCAATACATTATTTGTTCTTTTTTATCCTCTTTTATTGTATTTTTTGGAGTGGATTTAAAACTCGTGCAAGAAGCTAATGTTGCTTTGGGTTCTAGTATATTGTATTTAATTCCTGGGGTTTATTTTATAAACTCCGTTATAGACATTTTAAAAGATCATATACTTATGGGACTTAGTCGTATTATTAGTGTGGCGATATTAGTATGTTGTATTGCCATTGGAATTTATACTACTCTTAGTATTAGTGATTTTGGGATTTTAAGATGATTGATTATTCTTCTATACTTTGGGATATGTTTTTTGCAGCTTTAACAGGATTTGGCTTTGCTTATGTGTGTAATCCACCCTTTAAAACACTCATACTTTCAGCCATATTAGCCGCTATAGCTCATGGTATGCGCTTTACTTTGATGGGGTATTTTGGCTTTCAAACCTTGGCTATTGCAACCTTTATAGCTTCTTTTAGTATAGGCTGTCTTGGTTTGTTTTTAGCTAAGATTTTTAAAACACCTGCTGAAATCATAGCTTTTCCTGCTCTCATTCCTATGATACCTGGAATTTATGCATATAAAGCCATATTGTATTTGATTTCTTTTATACGCTCAGAGGATATTAGCGAAAAAACTAATTTCTTGATTCAATTTTTCGATCATTTCTTTACAACACTTTCGGTAACACTAGCTCTAGCAGTAGGAGTAAGCGTAACCTTGCTTTTATTTTTTGAGCAAAGCTTTATGATGACAAGAAGTATTAAAAAAAGTAAAAATCACGATCAAAATTAATCGTGATTCATTTTATTTTTTGCTTCTATTCCCATAAGCGTAAAAGCTGTTTTAATACTTAAAGCACATACGGCAAAAAGTTTTAAAAGCTCATCCTCATTATCTGAGCCAACAACTTTGTTTTCATTATAAAATTTATGAAATAAAGAAGCTAAATTTTTTAAATAATCAGGAATTTTTTGCAAGGCTCTTGACTCAAACGCATCATTAAGCACTGCTTTTAAATTTAAACTTTCAAATAAAAGATTCATACCATCTTCATTTAAACTCTCAAATTTAGCATGCATAACATCATTTACACTTTTACCCGCTTTAGCAAATACTTGATGAATTCTCGCATGAGCATAATTAATATAATACACAGGGTTAGAACTATCTTCTTTTTTAAACTCATCTACATCAAACTCTAAATGTGTATCACATTTTTTACTAATAAAAATATATCTTAACACATCACTACCAAGCTCTTCTAAAACATCACCCATTAAAATGAAATTTCCTGCTCTTTTACTCATTTTATAAGGTTCGCCATTTTTTAAGAGTGAAACCATTTGCGCTAAAATAATTTCAAGATTTTGACTATCATGACCTAAAAATTCCATAGCAGCCTTCATTCTAGCTATATAACCATGATGATCAGCTCCCCATATATTAATACACTTATCATAACCACGGCTCATTTTATCTTTATGATAAACTATATCAGCAGCTAAATAAGTTCCTTTTCCATCATCTTTAATAATCACACGATCTTTCTCATCGCCTTTAGCACTTGATGCAAGCCATATTTTACCATCTTGCTCATAAGTTCCGCCATGCTCTTTTAAGGCTTTTAAAGTATTTTCTAATTCATTATAATAACTTGTTTCACTCACATAAGTATCAATAAATATCTTAGCATCGGCCAAATTTTGCTTAATAATTTTAAGCATTTTATCTTTAGCCCAAAGTGCTAATTGCGGAATGTTTTCTTCTACAAAGAAATCTTTTTCAAATTCAGCAAAAGCCTCTTTTGCTACATCTACGATATATTCACCTTTATAATACTCATCAGGATATTGAACTTGCTCTTTTAAGCAATGCTCTTTTACTGCAAGTAATATAGAAAGACCTAAAAGATAAATTTGATTACCCGCATCATTGACATAATACTCTGTATCAAATTTATATCCTAAATGTCTAGCAACTCTAGTTAAAGTATCACCAAAAATAGCACCTCTAGCATGTCCTATATGCAAAGGTCCTGTTGGATTAGCACTAACATACTCTAGTAAAAAACTCTGCTCTTTTTTATCATCTTTTGCAAAATTCTCACTATCACTCAAAGCTTGTGTAGCTAAAGAATTTAAAAAAGCTCTTGAAAGCTTAAAATTTACATAACCATTTAAAGCCTCTACACTTTCAAAACAATCACAATCTTTTAACTTAACAACAATATCATTGGCAATTATCATAGGGTTTTGCTTTAATTCTTTAGCCAAAGAAAAAGCCAAAGGTGTAGCAAAGTGGGCTAGATTTTTATTCTTAGGATTTTCTAAGATAAAATCTCTTCCTAGTTTTTCTTTAATTTCTTTATAAACTAAAGTTTTCAATGTTTTACCTTAAGCTTTTTTTACTTCTTCGTTATTTTCTTTTACAAGCACATCTTTTTCATTGATTTTTTCAATTTTTTGTGCATCTTCTTGAACGATTTTTTTATCATCTTCTGTGTTCATTTCATCTTTAAAAGTTTTAATACCTTTTCCTAAGCCTTTAGCAAGCTCTGGAATTTTTTTTGCACCAAAAAGTAACACCACAATAAGTAATATAATCAACCATTGAGTTCCGCTTGGCATATGCATTTTATTCTCCTTTATTCCATTGAATTTGAATTTGTTTTAAATCATGTTTTGTGCTTTTTAATTTTGAAGCTTCAAAAACTGCTTCTAACTCCCTATAGCTTTTTTCAAGATCATCATTTATGATTAAAAAATCATATCGATCCAAATAAGCCATTTCATCACTAGCATTTTCTAATCTTTTGCTAATATCTTCTATTTTATCAGTATTTCGCTTAAGCAATCTTTTTTCAAGTTCTTTTTTATTTTTGGTTGTAATAAAGACAGAAGTAATATATTCGGGCATTTTTTCTTTAGCTATACAAAAACCTTGCACATCAATATCAAAAACGACACTTTTACCCTCTTGCAATGCTTTTTTTACAGGGATTAACGAAGTGCCATAATAATTTTTATGCACCAAAGCCCATTCTAAAAAATCACCTTTTTCTATGCCTTGTTTAAATTCTTCTTCGCTAATAAAAAAATAATCTACTCCATTTTTTTCATTTTCTCTAGGAGCTCTTGTTGTACTAGAAATAGAAAAATAAATATTATCTTTTTCTTTAAAAAGCCTTTGAAGCAAGGTACTCTTACCTGCTCCACTTGGCCCTGAGATGATTAAAATTTGACCACTCAATGTTTATCCTCATCAAAGCTTATATTAATGCTTATATTCATTTTCATACCTTTTAAGGCTGCTTTTAAAGTATCATCAGTAATACTCGAAGTAATAGTTTGAGCTATACTTTTACTAAGCTCATTTACCATTTCATCTTCTTGTAAATCTTCTGCTTTTTCTTTAGTATTTACCTTGCCTTCTTCTTTCTTTTCTATAATAGCTGGAGTAAGCTCTTCACCTAAAGCTAACATAATATCATTTTCATTTAAATTTGCAAACTCATCTTGTGTATCATCTAAAATTGCGCCCATATTTTCCTCTATATTTTCCTCTATATTTTCCTCTATATTTTCCTCTATATTTTCCTCTAAATCTAAAACCTGCACATTTTCATTATTACTTGCTTCTTGAGTATCAAAATCTTGCATTGTTTCCTCGTCAAGATCGTTTAATTCTTCATCAAGTTCATCAATAGCAGCTAATTCTTCTTTTATTTTATCTTGAGTGCTTAATTCTTCTTCAGGCTCAAAATCCATAGCCTCATCTTCTAAAAGTTCTTCTACTAAAGGTTCATTTTCTTCTACAACACCATTATCTTCTTTTATTTCCCCTATAAATTGAGCATCCTCAGGCAAATCATCAAAACTCATCTCTTTTTCGCCCATTTCTTCAACCATAGGCAATTCATCAAAAGAATCCATTTCGGCAGGATTTTCTTCTATATTTTCTTCTATATTTTCTTCTATATTTTCTTCTATATTTTCTTCTATATTTTCTTCTATATTTTCTTCTATATTTTCTTCTATATTTTCTTCTATATTTTCTTCTATATTTTCTTCATGTAAATCATCTAGCAATGTCAACTCATCTTCATCTTTTTTTTCATCTACTAATACATCTGTTGTTTCAGGCATATTGTCAGCTTTTAATTCATCATCTAAATTCTCTTCAAAAAATTCTTCTTGCAAACTTAAATCATCTTCACTTAAACTCTCTTCATGCTCAGACAAGTCAATACCGGCTAAAAGTTCATTTCCATCTAAAGGTGTATCTTTATCAATTAAAACATCATCGTCAAAATTTAATTCATCTTCTTCTAAAGTATTATTTTTATCTTCTTCTAAAGTTTTTTCACCACCTAAAAGCTCTATAAAGTCAGTTGGTAAAAAAGGTTTATATAAACATTCTACGCCTTCTACTTGCTCTTGATTTCTAGGTAATAAACAAATCAACCTATTACATTTGCTTTTTAAATCATCTAAATTAGCTTCAATATCATGATCTATGATAATAACATCATAAAATTCTCCAAGCTCCTCAGTATTTGTAATTTCTTCAAAATCATAACCTAATTTTTGAACCCCTAAACTGATTAGCTTTGAAACAGCCGTATTAGAATTTATCAGCAAAACCTTCATCTGTCATCTCCCAAAATTAAAGAAATATCTTATTTTAAAACATTTTTAATTATTTATTGCTTATATATTAAAAAATAATAATTCCATATGTTCAAAACTTTTCATTGTTAAATTTTTAAAATACTGCATCATAATAAGCAAAATAGCAATAAGCACCGCAAAAGACAAGAATATCTTAATAGGATACCCCACTACCAAAAGATTAAACTGAGGCATAGTTTTCATAAGCATACCAAAAATCACATCTGATAATAAAGATATAGCCAAAACTGGAAAGGCCATAGAAAAACCAAGTACAAAAATATTTACCATGGCTTTATTTAAATAAAGCATTAAATTTTCATGTGGATAAAACCCACCTAAACTAATGTATTCTAGCGAATTAGATATAAAAAGTAAGACTAAATGATGTCCATCAAAGGCTAAAAATACAAGTAAAGCTAATAAATTTAAAACTTGTGAGATTACAGGTGTGTTTGTACCAGTTGTAGGATCCATAACACTAGCCATAGAAAATCCCATGGTAAAAGAAACCTGCTCACCTGCCATTTGTAAAATAGCAAAAGTCATTTGCAAAATCAACCCTGCCATCATACCAAAAAGCACTTCACTTAAAAGATATAAAATAAAAAAAGAATCAGGTGTATTACCCTCAAGCTTTGCTAAAGGATATAAAAACATTGTTAAAAATAAAGCTAAGGTTGTTTTTACCACCAAAGGTATACTATTGTGAGAAAAAAAAGGAAAAAAAACTATTAACCCACTCATTCTAGCAAACAAAAGCATGAAAATAACTACATTTTCATCGCCTAAATATCTAACAAATTCCATAGTTACTTAAGTGAAAAACCTTGTCGCATTTTTTAGTAAGCTCTTGATCATGCGTAACAAAAATCAAAGCTGCGTTATTTTTCTTGATATAATCAATCAAAATATCCATTACATTTAATGCATTTTTAAAATCTAAATTTCCGGTAACTTCATCAGCAAAAATAATCTTTGGCTTTTTGCTTAAAACCCTAGCTATGCTTACTCTTTGTTGTTGTCCACCGCTTAGCTTTGTGATTTTTTGATTCATTAAATCTGCAATATCAAGTTTTTTTAATAATTCATAATCAATATTCTGTCCGCTTAAAACACTCGCAAGCTCTATATTCTCAAAAGCCAAAAAACCTTTAAACAAATAATGCATTTGAAAAATAATCCCAAAATCTTTTCTACGAATTTCTAGTAAAGCATCATCATTTAAACCGTATAAATCTTGATTATTATAAAAAACTTTTCCTGATTGAGGTTTTAATAAGGTAGATAAAATATGCAAAAGAGTGGATTTACCACATCCACTACTTCCGCATATTGCAATACTATCTTTTGCATTTACAGCAAAATTTAAATTTTCAAAAAGCGGAATATCAAAACTATGGCTTAAATTTTCCGCTTTTAAAAGTTCCATTTTTAACCAATTTGCGCAGCAACTTCAGCAGCAAAATCTTCAGTTTTCTTTTCTAGGCCTTCACCTACTTCAAAGCGAATAAATTCAACTATTTTGATAGTTCCACCTAGCTCTTTTTCTTTATCAGCAATTACTTGCTCGATAGTTTTTTTATCATCCATTACATAAAACTGACCCATTAAAGTAAGTCTGCTGTCAAGTTGAGAATTATCCGCAATAAAGCTATTTAACTTACCTGGGATAATATTAGGCCAAATTTTTTCTGGTTTTCCTTGTGCTTGAAGCTCAGCTTTAATAGCTTCTTCAGCTGCTTGAATTACCTCTTGAGTTAATTGTTTTCTACTTGCATATTTTGGAATTTTATGCTCTGGTTTATTAGGATCTTTTAATCTTCTTCTTTCTTCATTCTCTTTTTCTAACTCAGCAACTAAAGCTTTGTATTCATTTTCTACAAAATCCATATCAAGTTCTTCATAAGATAGATAACTAGGTTTCATTGCAGCAATATGCATACAAATATGCTTTAAAAATTCTCCACACTTGCTAGCCGTAGCTTCACTATCACAAGCTGCAGCAATAACCACACCAACACGACCATTAGTATGAATATAGCCATTTACTATGCCATTAGCACCTGCTTTTAAAGTAGCAAATCTTCTAACAACTAAATTTTCACCAATAGTTGCAATTTGGCTTTTTAAGTACTCTTCAAATTTAACACCATTAATCTCACTTGAATGTAATTCTTCAACATTTTGAAGACTCTTAGCTTGAATATGTGCTGTTGTATCTTTTGTTAAAGCAATAAATTGTTCATTTTTAGCAACAAAATCTGTTTCTGAGTTAATTTCACTTACAGTTGCACATTTAAAATCATCACTTACTTTTACGCTTACTAAACCTTCAGCGGCTAAACGATCAGCTTTTTTATCAGCTTTTCCAAGTCCTTTTTCTCTTAAAAGTTGCACTGCTTTTTCAAAATCACCATCTGTATCTTTTAAAGCATTTTTACAATCCATCATACCTGCGCCAGTACTTTCGCGCAGTTCTTTTACCATTTGTGCAGTGATTTCAGCCATTATTCTTTATCTCCTTCAAAATCTTCTTCACTCATAGCTTCTTCTAAAACTTCTTTTTTTTCTTCTTCAGAAACAGGTTGTTCTTCACTAGCTTCACCATCTTGCTCTCTTAATGCTTTACCTTCATTGATTGCTTCAGCCATTTCTTGGCAGAAAAGTTGAACCGAACGAATTGCATCATCATTCCCTGGAATTGGGAAATCAACTAAGTCAGGATCACAGTTTGTATCTAGTGGAGCAACTACAGGGATTTTTAATCTATTAGCTTCTTGAACTGCAATTTTTTCTTTAACAGTGTCAATAACAAAAATCATATCAGGTTGAGTTTTCATATATCTAATACCACCAAGATATGCTAGTAATTTTTCTTTTTTTCTAGTAAGCATTAGTGCTTCTTTTTTAGTTAAAAGCTTAATACTTCCATCTTCTTCCATTTTTTCTATAACTTCTAATTTTCTAATAGATTGGCGGATAGTTCCAAAGTTAGTCATCATACCACCAAGCCATCTGTGATTTACATAAGGCATACCGCATTTTTCAGCATATTCTTTAATCGCTCCACCTGCTTGTTTTTTAGTACCAACAAATAAAATTGTTTTACCTTCTGCAGCAGCATCACGAACGATATTATATGTATATCTAAAGTATCTAAGTGTTTTTTGTAAATCAATTACATAAATACCTTTTCTTTCACCAAAAATAAATTTTTTCATTTTTGGATTCCATCTTCTTGTTTGGTGTCCAAAGTGCACACCGCACTCTAATAAATCTCTCATGCTTACCATGAAATTCTCCTTGAAATAAAATAATTAGGTTTATTCCTCCGCATTCTTTAACCCATAAGCAACCTAATAAGGAAATTAATGCGTGTGAAATGAAAAAATATTATATCAAATTTTATTTTATATTTAGCTTATTATTGAAGAAAAAGAACGCCACAAGGCGTTCTTTGAGTAAATTAGTGTAATTTAGACCAAACTGATCTTTTCCAACCTATAGCAAAAATACTTAAGATAGCAAAGAATATCATAATATAAATTCCTGTTTGCTCTCTTTCTTCTTTTTTACTATCACCAACTTTTTCAAGATAATTAATAACTTGAGTTTGTGCTTTTTCATTTAAACCAACTCTTGGCATAGCAGTACCGTGAATTTTCTTTTGAGGTTCGTTAATGAAAATTTCAAGATAATGCGCGCCTTTAGAACGAATCATCATAGATAAATCTGGAGGCGTCATACCAAGATAATTTTTTAAATCACTCATATTTGAGCTTGAAACAAAGCCATCATATTTTACATCATGACATCTTCCGCAAGCATTTTCAAACGTATGTTTATTTTTAGCAAAATCAAATTCTTTTGCAATTAAAGCCGTTTTTGCTTGCTCTGAAAGCTCTTGATTTTTAGCATATTTTTCTTCTAAATCAGCTTTTAATTTTGCATCAAATTCTTTTTCATATTCACTAGCTGTATTTTTAAAGAATGCAATTAAGTCTGCTAAATCTTGATTATCTTGTGCTTCATCGCCACTTAAAGGATAAGCAGGCATTAAGAATGGATTTTCATCATTAAATTTATGTGAAATTTGCAAAGCTTTAACCGGATCAATGATAAGTGCGGTTAAAAATTTCTCATCATAAATAGCACCCGCATCACTTAAATCAGGAGGTGTTACACCTAAAGAAGAATCTGTGATAGTAGCAGGAATTCCAGCAGCTTTTACACCATGACATGCAATACAATTTCCTTCAAAAAGCTCTTTTCCTTTTTGTGCATTACCTTTGCTAAAATCGATTTTTGCGATTTTTTCCCATAATTGCTTAGTAGCTTCTTCTTGGCTTTTAGCAAGCTCTAATGCTTTTTGAGCATTAGCTATAGCTTTTTCACTTCCTGAAGCGTTAGCATCCGTTGCTGCTTTTTCTTTTAAAGCAACTTCGCCTTTGGTAAATTCTGCATCAGCTTTTGCAAAGTCAAAATTAACCGGAGTTGAAGGAGGATTCATCACTGAATGTGCATAAGGCTCAACCCCCCAATAAACTAAACCTGTGAAAAAGACAACTACAAAAAATATTTTTAATTCTCTCATTATTAGCCCCTTTTTCTTTCCATGATAGTAATAATTGGTAAAACTACTAACAATAATAGTAAAAACACCATAGAAGCATAAAATCCTATCCAAGCGTTAATTCCTGTTGGAGGGAGCTTTCCATAAACTGTTAGCACAATTAAATCTATCAATAATACCCAAAACCATACAAAAAACATTGGTCTTTCGTGCGCTGGTTTTACAACATCACTTCTATCAAGCCAAGGTAATAAGAAGAAAATAATTTGTGCTATACCAAATGCTGCAAGCCCTATATCAAAAGCCTTAATGCTTCCAACATCAAAGAAAAATCCTCTTAAAACTTCATAACTCCACAAGAAATACCATTCAGGATAAATATGAGGAGGTGTTTTTAAAGAATTTGCTGGGTCAAAGTTGATTGGGTCCATTGCAAAATTGAATTTAAAACATACCAAGTAAAAGAAGAAAATCATAAATAGCGCAATATACATAAAATCTTTAGCTAAAAATCCTGGCCAAAAAGGAATAACTTTAGAACCTTTTGTATCGCCTGCTAAATATTTTTCAGCTTCTAAATCAAAATCAATTTCTTCTGAGATTTCATTATTTACATGAGGAATTCTTAAAGAATAAAAGTGGAATGCAATAATTGCCAAAATTACAATAGGCAATAAACATACATGCAACATAAAAAATCTAGTTAAAGTTGGATCTGAAACCGCAAAATCTCCTCTTATCCAAATAACCAATGCATCACCTATAAAAGGAATTCCACCAAAAAGCTGAGTAATAACTTGAGCAGCCCAAAAGCTCATTTGTCCCCAAGGTAGCATATACCCACTAAATGCTTCTGCTGAAAATACAACAAATAAAAGCATACCACTAATCCAAATCATCTCACGACCCTTTTTATAAGAGCCATAATAAATTCCTGTTAGCATGTGAATATATATGATTAAAAATACAACCGAAGCAGCCACACCGTGCATATGACGCCAAAGCCAACCATACTCTACTTCTTGCATGATAGTTTTATTTACACTATCAAAAGCTAAAGCCACATCTGGCTTATAATACATTACTAAAAATAAACCTGAAATAAATAAAATAGCAAAAAGAGTAGTTAAAATAACACCCATTGCCCATAAGAAGTTAATTTGTTTTGGTATCCAATATTGAGCCATTAAAACATTAAAAAGCTTATTTACAGCTAGTCTTTGATCAAGCCAATCTACAATACCGTTTGCTTTTTTTATCTGTGCCATATTAAGCCTCCGCGATCATTTTTTTATATTCTGGACCTTCTTCGCCTAATACTAATTTTGTTCCATCAATTCTAAAAGGAGGAATGTCCAAAGGTCTTGGAGGAGGACCAAATACATTTTTACCACTAGTGTCAAATTCACCACCATGGCATGCACACTTAAATAATTTTTCACTTGGAGCATAAGCTGGAATACAGCCTAAATGCGTACAAAGACCAATAACTACAGTATAAGCAACATCACCTACAACAACATCTCTATTGCTATCTTTTGCCATATCTGCATCTTTTTTTAAGATAAATATAGGCTTTTTACGCCATTCAATTGTTCTTAGCTCGCCCTCTTTCATACCAGAAAGATCTACAGTAGTAATACCTGCTGCTTTTACACTTGGGAGCGGATCCCATGTTTTTTTCATTGCAACTAATGAAAAAGCACCACCCACAGCAGCTACTGTTCCAAAGGCAAAGCCCATAAAGCTTCGTCTACTTTCAGATGTAGCCATTTTACTTCCTTTGTTTTGATTTGTATGTAAAGCATAGCAGTTTATCTAAAAAATGATAAATTTTTTCTTTGATACAAAAAGCCTTGTTTAAGATATAAAAGTATTTGTTTAAAAAAGATAGTATCTATTTTATTTAAGGCAATAGATACTATATAAATTAGTTTATTTTTTCATTTTGATATAAATATGTAAAATATCCAAAGCAGCAGGAGTAATACCGCTAATTTGCGAAGCAGCAAAAATAGTTGGTGGATTAAATTTTTGCAGTTTTTCCACCACTTCATTACTCAATCCACTCACACTTTTAAAGTCAAATTTTTCAGGAATTTTCAAATCATTTAAATTTTTCATTTTTTCAATTTGTGCTTTTTGCATTGCTATATAATGATAATACTTTGCTTCATTTAAAATTTCATTTAAAGAATACTCATCCATATTTTTAAACATTTCATCTAAAGCTTTTAATTTTTCTATATTAAAACTAGCTCTTGCAACAATTTTTTGCAAGCTCACTATTGAAGTTATTTTTTCTTCTTCAATACTTTGTAAAAATTCATTATTTTGCTTACTTGGTGTCCATGTAGTTTGAAGTAAAAACTCAAGTCCTTTGCTAACATTTTGTTTTATATTATCAATATATGCATAATCTTCTTGACTTAAAAGTTTAAAATTATATCCATATTCTCCAAGTCTTAAAATAGCATTTTCTTCTCTTAAGAGCAGTCTATACTCAGCTCTTGAAGTAAACATTCTATAAGGCTCTTTGGTGCCTTTCATCACTAAATCATCAATCAACACCCCTATATAAGCTTCATCACGCCTTAGCACAAAAGGTTCTTTTTCATCAATTGCTAAAACCGCATTTACTCCTGCCATAAAACCTTGCGCAGCAGCTTCCTCATAACCAGTAGTTCCATTAATTTGCCCAGCGCAATATAAATTTTTAATCTTTTTGGTTTCTAAAGTATGTTTTAATTCTGTCGGATCAATATAATCATACTCTATAGCATAACCAAAACGCGTGATTTTAGCATTTTCAAAACCTTTTATACTTCTTAACATCGCAATTTGCACTTCATAAGGTAAAGAAGTAGAAAAACCGTTAATATAATACTCTGTCGCATCTTTAGTTTGTGGCTCTATAAATAAATGATGACTTTCTTTATCACCAAAACGATTAATTTTATCTTCTATAGAAGGACAATATCTTGGTCCTATACCTTCAATTTGTCCTGTAAAAAGCGGAGCACGGTAAAAGTTACTTTTTATAATCTCGTGTGTTTTTAAATTTGTTCTTGCTATATAACATGGAAGTTGATTAGGTTTAAAATTTTTTGTTTTAAAACTAAAAGCTTTAGGGTTTTCATCTCCAGGTTGAATTTCTAAAACGCTAAAATCAATACTTTTAGCATCAACCCTTGGGCAAGTTCCTGTTTTTAATCTTCCTACTTTTAAACCACTTTGTTTTAAGTAATCTCCCAAATTTACAGACGCAAGCTCACCTACCCTACCTGCTTGAAGCTTGGTTTCACCTATATGGATAAGTCCGTTTAAAAAAGTTCCTGTTGTAAGTATGATTTTTTTGGCAAAATATGTATTTTCTAAATTAGTTTTAACACCCTTAACTTCATCATTTTCTATAAGTAAAGACAAAGCTTGCTCTTGAGAAATTTCTAAATTTTCAAGTTTTAAAAGCTTATTTCTAGCACAAATTCTATAAGCATCCATATCAATTTGCGCTCTACTTCCGCGCACTGCAACACCTTTGCTTTCATTTAAAATTCTAAATTGAATTCCAGCCTCATCAGTAATTTGCCCCATAAGTCCACCCATAGCATCAAGCTCTTTTACCAAATGTCCTTTTGCTAAACCACCTATAGCAGGATTACAACTTGCAGCACCAATTTGCTCGATTAAAGTAGTTAAAAGTAAAGTTTTTTTACCCATTCTAGCAGCCCCGGCACTAGCTTCAACTCCAGCATGCCCGCCACCTATTACGATTATATCATACATATTTTGACCTCATTTTTATAAAAAGGCAAAAATTATATAATATTTTTTAAAATAAAACACTAAAAATACTTTTTGAAATTTAAAAGTTTTAGATAAAATCTCATAAAAATTAAAGGTATTGAATGTTTAATGGATTAATCCGCGAATTAGCCTTTGTCAAATCATATCAAAACAACACTTTAAGATTAAAAGCAAACTACAAACCAAAACTAGGCGATAGTATAGCAGTTAATGGTGCGTGTTTGAGCGTAACAAAACTTTTTGATGATGGCTTTAATCTTGAACTTTCTTATGAAACAAGAACTCACATAGCTATTGAAAATTTAAAAGATTGTGTGCATATTGAACCTGCACTAGCTTATGGCGATAGAATAGATGGACATTTAATGCAAGGACATATTGATGGTATAGGTGAAATTACTAATATTTCTAAAAAAGAAAACGGGGTTGATTTTTATATTAAATGTCCTGATGATATACAAATTTATATGGCAAATAAAGCAAGTGTAGCCATAGATGGAGTGAGCTTGACTATCAATGAAGTTTTAAAAGATGGTATTCGTTTAACTATCATTCCTATAACCTTTAATGAAACCTTGTTTAAAGATTACACCATAGGAAGACGCGTTAATATAGAAAGCGATCTTTTGGCAAGATATATACATAGACAATTAAATTATAAAAAAGAAATCTCATGGCAACAAATAGACAAGATTACATCGCTTTATTAGAAAATGATTTTACAAAAGCTTTTGTAGCCTTTGATCAAGATTATAATATTTTTAGAGCAAAAATTCATGATAATATTTTTCCTTGGGAAAATTCTATAAAAAAGTGTGTATTTTTAAATCAAATTCATTCTAATATCATCACTCATTATAATAAAGATTTTCATTTTAACGCTGATGGGATGATTAGCAATGAAAAAAATATAGCTTTGTGTATTTTAAGTGCTGATTGCTTGCCTTTGCTTTTATATGATGATGAAAATAAAGCCATAGCAGCTTTACATTCAGGTAGAAAAGGTTGTTTTGAAAACGTCTTAAAAGAAGCTGTTTTGAAAATGCAAAAAAGCTTTAATACCCAAACCAAGAATTTACAACTCATCATTTCAGCAGGAATTTGTGCTAAAAATTATGAAATTAATGGCGAGGTTTTAAATTATAGCAAAGAAAATTTTGCACCTTTTTTACATAAAAATAAGCTTGATTTAAAAGCATTAGTTAAATTTCAAGCAAAAGAATTAGGTATTAATGATATTTTTGATATCAATCTTTGCACTTTTGATGATGAGAGATTTTTTTCTTATAGAAAAAACCAAACTCCAAAGCGCATTGCTAGCGTGATTTATTTAAAGGATTAAAATGTATGAAGTAAAAAATTTACTTGCTTTGAAAATTTTACAAAAGGCTAGAGAATTTGGTGATAATGACTTAAGCAACGAAGTTTTAATCACTCAAATGCTAAATCACACCTCACAAACTCTAAATCAAAACGATACAAAAAATTTAAATGAATTTATCACAACGCTTATAAATGCCAAAGAAAAAGCTAAAATGAGTAATAAATAATTTTAATTTTTCCAAGTTAAAATAAATTTTGTTCCTTTATTTAGCTCACTTTCTACTTTTATTTTTATATTATGCTCTTTACAAATTTTATCTACCAAAGAAAGCCCTATACCAAAACCACCTTGATTTTCATTAAATCTTGAATAACGTTCAAAAATATTAGCCAAATTTTCTTTTGCTATACCACAGCCACTATCTGCTATTATAAGCTTTTGCTCTAAAAGTGCTATTTTAATATGACCATTTTTTATATTATATTTTATAGCGTTATTAACAAGATTATCAAACATTTTAAAAAATTGCTCTTTATTAGCATAAATTTTTCCATCATTTTCCAAGCTAAGCTCTAAGTCGATATTTTTTTGCTCCAAAAATATCTTGAAATACTCCATTCTTTCTTTAATCAAATCTTTTAAAAATATCCAATCTTTTTTAGCTTCATAAGCTTGAGAAAAATTTAAAAAAGTTAAATCTGAATACAAATGACTCAAAGTTAAAGCCGCTATTTTTACACGCTTTAAAGCCTTAATTTCTTCAAAATTCTTTTTTCTTTCCAAACTCTCTACACTCATTAATATCGCACTAATTGGCGTATTAATCTCATGAGTAGTATCTTTTATAAAATTATTTAAAAATCTTATCCTCATTTCTAAAGGCTTGAGCGCAAATTTAAGGATTAAATACCCCATTATACTTACAAAAATCAAAGAAAAAACCATAGCCAAAGCTACTTTAAACCTTATAAATCCAAGCTCTTTAGAAACATCATCACCTTGTACTAAAACCCTCAAACGATTAACATCACCTAAAACTTCTAAAGCATTTTGACTTTGCGCATTTGCAAGCAATAAATTATTTAAATTCACATCAGCTATATAAATTAAAGTATCATTATTATAAATATTTGCATTATTAAGTTTAAAAAAAGTTGTTTGAGCAGGCAAATCTAGGTTAGAAAAATAAACTTTTGTTCTATCAAATATTGCAAATTTTATATTAGAAATTTGAGCAATTTTTCTAGCACCTTTTTCTATAGGCTCAAAACGTAATTTTTCCATTTGTAAAATTACAAAACGGTGTTCTTGTCTTAATTTTATACTATGCTCAGTTACTAATTCTTCTATTAACTTTGCATACCATACACTAAAAAGTACTATAAGAACACTTCCTATACTTACCAAATATAAAGAAAGAATCTGCCATGCAACACGCTTGGCTTCATACATAGCAATACCCTCTTCCCCTTTGATTAACAATGCTATCCTTGCCTAAAATTTTTCGTAAATTTTTTACATAAGCCCTTAAACTAAGTTCGCTTGGCTCTTGATCATACTCCCAAATTTCTTCAAAAATACAAGCAGTATCTATAAATTTACCTTTGTTTTTTAAAAGTAAAGATAAAAGCTTTAACTCTTTTAAAGGCAGGGTTAAAGGCTTGTCATCTTGGTATAAAGTTTGCGAAACAAAAGCAAATTTAAAACCATTTCCTAAGTCTTCATAATCTTCATTTTTATGAGCAAAAGAACGCTTTAAAATAGCATTAATTCTTATTTTTAACTCCTGCAATTCAAAAGGCTTTTTAATATAATCATCACAACCGCTTTCAAATCCCTTTTGTAAATCCATAGTAGTATTTAATGAAGTCATAAAAATAGCTGGTGTGTATTTACCAGCTTCTCTTAAATTTTTAAGCACACTAAAACCATCACCTTGTGGAACTTTTACATCTAAAATCCATAAATCAAAATTTTTCTCATAAGCTTTATCTTGTGCATCTTGAGCATTATCCACTAAAGTAACTATAAAACCTTCTTCTTCTAAAAATTCACTAACAATTTCCCCTAAATTAATATCATCTTCTAGCAAAAGAATTTGTGTGGCCATTTTTAACCTTTTTATTATATTTTACTTAAAACATTATATTTTTTTTGTGTAAATTAAGTGTGAATTTAGCGGAGTTAAAGCCAAATATTTATAAAATATTAACCGTTTTATAATTTGTACTTAGGATTTGTTATGCTACCTGAATGGGATCAAAAATATAGTATCAATAATGTAAAAATCGATGCCCAGCACCAAAAACTCTTCGAACTTGCTGCTAGAGTTGAAGAAATTTCTGATAGACCAATCTATCAAGTAGAACTTAAAAAACTCATTGCTGAATTTTTTAATTATATTAAAATTCATTTTCAAGATGAAGAAAACTATATGGTTGAGATTAATTATCCTTATTTAAACCAACACAAACTTATGCATAAACAAATCACCAGCTCAATGATAAAACTCATACAAAGCATAAAAAGCACTAATGATTTAAAAGAAAAATTATATATAGTGGTTAATTCGTGGCTTATAGAACACATCATTCAGCATGATATGATGATAGAACACTGGAGACAAAGCACACAAGTAAAAAATTCTTCAGACACTTTCGAAGAAGAAAAACCAAAACCAAAAAAATTTTTATATCAATGTCAATGTGAAGGAAAAACTCACAAAGTCCCTTATGATATTCATTTAAAAATGCAATATTCTAAAGTACAATTTAAATGCAAAGAATGCTCTGCTAATTTAATTTTATGCAAAGAAAAAACTGAAATTTAACAAAAATTAATCATAGTTTAAAATATTGTAAATTATAATGCCTGCAAAACTCTGCCAAATATAAACAAGGAGTTAACATGCTACCAAAATGGTGTGATAAATACAGTATTCACAATGATGAAATCGACAAACAGCACAAAAAACTTTTTGAACTCGCTGCTAATGTTGAGATGATTTCAGATAAACCCATTCATAAAGGACAAATCAAATTTTTACTTGCAGATTTTTTTAACTATATGAAAGAACATTTCGCTGAAGAAGAAAAATATATGGCAAAAATAGGCTATCCTGAACTTGCTAATCATCAAAAAATTCACAAAAGCATTATTCAATCTATGATAGATTTAATTCAAAATATAAAAAGCACTAATGATTTAAAAGAAAAGCTCAATATCATCGCATCAAAATGGCTATTAGAGCATATCTTAAGAGAAGATATGAAAATAGAAAAATGGCATCAAGCACAATTAAACAAAAAAGACAATGAAACAACTTCAGAAGATTTGCAAGAATTTTATGAGTACATTTGCTCATGTGCTGATAAAATCCATAAAGTGCCTTGCGAAATTCATCAAAAAATTCAAAAAACTAATGCAAGTTATAAATGCAAAACTTGCCAAGAAGCAATAAGACTAAAATAAAGGCTACACAATGAATAAAAGATACACCTTAACCCTTTCAGAAGAACTTTACGAACGCTTAAGTCAAACTGCAAAATTTTCTAAAAAGAAAAAAGCTGAAATTTTACGCAATGCTTTAGAAAATTATCTTGATGAAATGGAAGATTTTGCTCCAGCTATAGAAGCTTTAGAAGATCTAAAAGATGGAGATAGTGAAAAACTAGATAGTATTATCAAAAAATTAAAATGCTAACTCCCTCAGTTTCCATACATTAACTATCAAAGAGCATAATTACATTTGTAAAAGCAAACATTCATAGATAACTCCTTAGTTTTTAAAGATCTAGTTTCAAACTAGATCTTTAAAGATAATTCAATCTATAAATACAACCCTTTAATATATTTTTATCGTTTTTATTTACTTTAAGAATTCTTATATAAAACTATGCTATAATACAA